>NZ_JAKKOM010000019.1:0-99676 GCF_021739525.1 Klebsiella sp. 2019SCSN059
GACAGCGACTCTGACTCCGACAGCGACTCTGACTCTGACAGTGATTCGGACTCTGACAGCGACTCGGATTCCGACAGCGACTCGGACTCTGACAGTGACTCTGATTCCGACAGCGACTCCGACTCGGATTCCGACAGTGACTCGGATTCTGACTCCGATTCTGACTCCGACTCGGACTCTGACAGCGATTCAGATTCCGACAGCGATTCGGACTCTGACAGCGACTCGGATTCCGACAGCGACTCGGATTCCGACAGCGATTCGGATTCCGACTCCGACTCTGACTCCGACAGCGACTCTGATTCAGACAGTGACTCGGATTCCGACAGCGACTCGGATTCGGATTCTGACTCCGACTCGGACAGCGATGCGGACTCCGACAGCGACTCCGACTCTGACAGCGACTCGGACTCTGACAGCGATTCGGATTCTGACAGCGACTCGGATAGCGATTCCGACTCTGACAGCGACTCGGACTCCGACAGTGATGCGGACTCCGACAGCGACTCCGACTCGGATAGCGATTCCGACTCTGACAGCGATTCTGACTCTGACAGTGACTCGGATTCCGACAGCGACTCCGACTCTGACTCCGACAGCGATTCGGATTCTGACAGCGATTCTGACTCTGACAGCGACTCGGACTCTGACAGCGACTCGGATTCCGACAGTGACTCGGATTCGGACAGCGACTCCGACTCTGACAGCGACTCTGACTCCGACAGCGATTCGGATTCTGACAGCGATTCTGACTCCGACAGCGACTCCGACTCTGACAGCGATGCGGATTCTGACAGTGATTCGGATTCCGACAGCGACTCGGACTCCGACTCGGATTCGGACTCTGACAGTGACTCCGATTCAGACAGTGACTCTGATTCCGACAGCGACTCGGACTCTGACTCCGACTCGGACTCTGACAGCGATTCTGACTCCGACAGCGACTCGGACTCTGACAGCGACTCCGACTCTGACAGCGACTCGGATTCTGACTCCGACTCGGACTCTGACAGCGACTCGGACTCTGACAGTGACTCCGACTCTGACAGTGACTCTGATTCCGACAGCGATTCGGATTCTGACAGCGACTCGGATTCTGACAGCGACTCCGATTCAGACAGTGACTCTGACTCGGATAGCGATTCCGACTCCGACTCTGACAGCGATGCGGATTCTGACAGTGACTCGGACTCGGACAGCGATTCGGATTCTGACAGTGATTCTGACTCCGACTCCGACAGTGACTCGGATTCAGACAGCGATGCGGATTCTGACAGCGACTCGGACTCTGACAGCGATTCAGATTCCGACAGTGATTCGGATTCCGACAGTGACTCTGATTCGGACAGCGACTCGGACTCCGACAGCGACTCGGACTCTGACAGCGATTCAGATTCCGACAGTGACTCGGACTCGGACAGCGATTCAGATACTGACAGTGATTCGGATTCCGACAGCGACTCGGACTCTGACAGTGACTCTGATTCCGACAGCGATTCAGACTCGGACAGCGACTCGGATTCTGACAGCGACTCTGACTCCGACAGCGATGCGGACTCGGATAGCGATTCTGACTCCGATAGCGACTCCGACTCCGACTCTGACAGCGATGCGGATTCCGACAGCGACTCGGACTCTGACAGCGACTCGGACTCTGACAGCGATTCTGACTCCGACAGCGACTCGGACTCTGACAGCGACTCCGATTCTGACAGCGACTCCGACTCTGACAGCGACTCGGATTCTGACAGTGACTCGGATTCTGACAGCGATTCGGATTCTGACAGTGACTCGGACTCCGACAGCGACTCCGATTCGGATACCGAACCGCAGGCAAATGATGATACCCATACCGCGGCTATCGATACCGTAGAGGGCAATCTTAACAACGTGACCGGAACCGCAAGCCAGCTGCTCGGCGTCTCCTTACTCAATACGGTGGATGTCTCCCTGCTGGCGGCAAACTCAACGAAGTTCTCGGTTAGTGAAGGAACAACTGAGGACGTGACGATAGCTGTTACCGGTTCAACGTTGCTGAGTCTACAGTCGGTACTGGCACTGGTGGGACAACTGGTGGGAGGTGCTTCATCTATCACCGCCGATCTGTCGATAGTGAATACCGACACCGGTGAGGTGGTGCAGATTATTCCGGATGCCGTGAGCCTGACGCCATCTCTGGCGCTGCTCAATCTGGTTTACTCCGGCAGCGCGACCTTCAGCGACCTGCCGGCAGGGAACTACGCGGTGGTGGTTTCTTCACCACAGGCTTCCGGCGCGCTGGCCGCAGTGGTTGATGAACTGGCTTCAGCCAATCTGCTGTCGGTGGCGCAGGCGACGATCACAGACTCTACGCAGTACACCTCGACGGTAATTGCCGGCAACGTGCTGACTGCAGATGCAGGCGGTGATGTCGCAGACACCGGGGATGGCATTACGGTAAGCAAAATCGCCTCCAGCATGCAGACCACGCCGCTTGATGTGACGTCTGAAGGCGTTGTGATCAACGGTCTTTACGGCCAGCTGACGATCCATGCGGACGGCAGCTATACCTATAAGGCGACTGGCGATGCGGACGCTGTTGGCCAGGCTGATGTCTTTACCTACACGATAGTGGATGAGAATGGTGATATGGCGACGGCCACGCTGACAATTAATATTGTGGCAGGAAGCGATACCGGTGAGTCAGATGCTGATGCGGACAGTGACTCCGACAGTGACTCCGATTCCGACAGCGACTCCGACTCTGACAGCGACTCGGACTCCGACAGCGACTCTGATTCTGACAGTGATTCTGATTCAGACAGCGACTCCGACTCTGACAGCGATTCCGACTCTGACAGCGATTCTGACTCTGACAGTGACTCGGATTCAGACAGCGACTCGGACTCCGACAGCGATGCGGACTCGGACAGTGACTCTGATTCCGACAGCGACTCCGATTCTGACAGCGACTCGGATTCCGACAGTGACTCGGACTCTGACAGCGATTCGGATTCTGACAGTGACTCGGATTCTGACAGTGACTCGGATTCTGACAGTGATTCGGACTCTGACAGCGATTCGGATTCTGACAGCGACTCCGATTCGGACAGCGATTCAGACTCTGACAGTGACTCCGACTCGGATAGCGATTCTGACTCCGACAGCGACTCCGATTCCGTTGAGGCAATACCTGATACTAATAGTTCTGAGATTATTCAGCAGTACGGCAACCTTAATGGCACTGAAGGCAATCTCTCGCAACTGGTTGGTGTCTCGCTGTTGAGCACGATTAATGTGTCGCTGTTGTCTGGCAGTAGTTTCCGCTTCAACGTGGATAACAACACGACAGAAGATATGACGGTTGATGTCAGTGGCGTTTCTCTGCTTTCAACAGCAGGACTGTTAACGTCGATAGTCAATCTGCTGGGGGCGGGAAATACGCTGACAGCCGATCTGTCGGTGATTGATATCGCTACGGGACGCGTTGTTGCTATCGACCCGGGGAGCGTGAGTATTAGCGCAACCTTGCTTGGTGGGTTGGTCTATAGCGGCACCGCTTCCTTTGAGAATCTGCCTGCTGGTAACTATGCGCTGGCGATATCCTCACCCAATTCTGATGGGGTGCTGGTGAGCCTGATCAACACGCTGGCAGGGGCAGGCGTTGCCACCTTCGTTGAGGCAACGGTAACAGACTCGCTCGGTTATAGCGGAAGTACCGTTACAGGCAACGTACTGGAGGGATCCGACAACGGCGATATGGCCGATAGCGGTACCGATCTTACGGTAACGTCGGTAACGGCCACCACTGCCGCAGGCGAGACTGTCTCCGTGGATGGCGGCACAATATCGGTAACCGGTGCTTACGGTGTCCTGACTATTAACGCTGACGGCAGCTATAGCTATCAGGCATCAGGTAAGGCGGGGTCAGCAGGTAATGCAGATGTATTTACCTACACCATTACGGATGGTAATGGACTGCAATCCACCACGACCCTGACCATTAATATTGGTCAGGAGATCGAAACCGCCCAGGCCAACCCTGATACGCAGGCTTATTACGTCGGCAATGTCGAGGATAATCTTGATATTCAAGGGGGCAATGTCGTTCAGGTGGCGGGCCTGTCGTTACTGAATACCGTGAATGTCGCGCTTCCGACTAATGGCTTTAAGTTTACCGTGGCCGAGGGGACTGAACAGGATGTGACGTTAGGCGTTTCGGGGTCTACCGCCCTTAGCATCGCGCTTGGCGCTGTCACTCTGGATCTTATTCTGGTCAATACCGATACGAACCAGATTGTCGGGGTCATTAAGGATGGAATTACAGCAACGCCGACAGGTCTCCTTGGATTAAGCCTTGAGTATGCGGGGGGAGGAGAGTTCGAACGAATTGGCGCCGGTAACTATATGGTCGTTATTTCGTCACCCACCACAGGAGGGGTGATCGGCTCGATTCTGAATCTCAACTTGGGCACCAGTATTAGTATGGAGGTGACTGATTCGGCCAAATATGTGACGGGTAATGTTCTGCATACTGATAGCGATGGTGATGTCGGCGATACCGGAAACGGGATTACCGTAAGCAGCGTCCAGTTTGGTTCGCAGATAGAAACCGTCACCCCTGAGGGCGTCACTATAAATGGCACCTGGGGAACGCTGTTCATCAAGGCGGACGGTAGTTATAGCTATCATGCCAATGGTACAACGGGCGCCGGTCAAAGCGATGTCTTCACCTATACGATAGAAGATGCGTTGGGTCAGACTTCATCGACTACGTTGACGATGAATATTGAATCGACACCGGCGGTGGCGATAGATGATATCGTTTCCCTGTCGGCGCCGACGGCAATGCAAGCGGCCACCTGGACGCAAAGCGTCAGTAATCTTGCGGTGACGAACGCTGCGGTACAGACTGGCGCGACCTCGGCGGTGAAAGTAACAAGCCAGAACTTTACCATCGCGGAAGGCCGGGAGGTGGATGGGGCGTCTATCACTCTCAACCTGAGTGGTAACCGAACCAGTGGCCTTTCACTACTGAATGGCGATCTTTCCGGAACGGTCACGTTAATCCATCATGTGACCGTTGGCGGAGTCACGACAGATGTCACGGTGTGGACGGGGCCTCTGGAGATGGCCCTCAACGGTACCCTCTTGAGCCCGGGGGCGGATTCGGCTACCGCGACGCTAAACCTGGTCAACGGCAGCAACCCGGTACAACTGGCGGCAGGTGATTATACGCTGAGTATTAGTCATACGATGCAGGCTGGCCCGGCGATGACCTACAGCCTGTCAGCGAGCGTGACAGGAACCGAGATCCATACCGATGCGCATCTGACGGTCGCGCAATCCGTGGCAGGCAATATTCTCGACGGTTCCGATGCGAATGGCACACCGGATACGCTTGGTTCGCTGCATAGCGGCTTTACGATAAGTGGCGAAAATAATCTGGGCGTCGTGACCAACTGGACCTTCCATTCGGATGGCACAGTAACTAACGATACGGGGACCAGCGCCTCTAATGGAAATGCGGTGCTGTATGGTGAATATGGGATCCTGACCATTAATGGGGAAGGAGGTTACACCTATCAGTTGAACAATGGTGTCAATACCGACGCCATAACGGCTAAGGAGACGTTTACCTATACCCTTATCAGTAGTGATGGCAGTAGTTCGACGGCGAACCTGACCATCGATCTGCATCCGCAGATCGCCGGCAGCGTCAATGACGATAGCGTTCACAGTACCGCTTACGATGATACCTTCAGCATGGGAGTGGGAGCCGATACGCTGGTTTACAACCTGCTGGCGGATGACGACACAGGAGGCAATGGTAGCGATACCTGGAGCGATTTCTCAGTCGCGCAGGGAGACCATATCGATATTTCGGCGCTGCTGGTCGGCTGGAATGGTTCCAGCGATACGCTGGGTGACTATATTACTCTGAGTTATGTTGGCGGAAATACCGTGGTGTCTATTGATCGCGATGGTAACGGTGGAACCACTCATCAACCTGCGACGTTGATCACGCTACAGGGGGTCCATATCAATTCGCTCGATGAGCTGATTGATACCAACAATTCGAACTAAATATGTCAATGGGAATGGTGGCACAGGGATGTGCTGCCGTTATGGCTTTTGCCAAAAAAGGAGAAAGAAAAAACAAACCCGAGAACGACGGGCTATTGTTAAATAAAAGGAATGATGCGGAAAGAGTATATCCATATTTTCAGTGTGCTTTCTGAAAGGTAATTTTATGCGTCTATTTCAAAAAAAAGGGATGGTCAACGTTTACAGGTGCAGCACTATTTTCCTGTCAATAAGCATGGTATTAACGGTTGAGGCAGAGGAGCTTTCCTTTCCGCCCACCACTATCAGTACCCAGAGATTAAACGATAGTCAGCAGATTGCCGGATATAGCGAAGATCTTATCAATCCTGAAAGTCATCTGGCCGGTCCAGTGGATATTGCCACGGCGGTTAAATCAGCAGTCAACTGGCATCCAGCTATCACTCAACAGGTGAGTAAGCTCCAGGAGCAGGTGCAAAAAGTTGATGTAGCGAAAGCCAAATATTATCCGCAGGTCAATGCGGGTATGAATAATGGTTATAGTAATACCTACTCTGATTCAGGATATTCCCCTTCATTAGTGGTTTCTGTTTCGCAAATGCTGTACGACTTTGGCAAAGTCTCCAGCTCGGTCAGAGCGGCGGATGCCGCTGTTGCCCAACAGCAGGCGATGGTCATGCTTAATATCGATCAAGTGGCTCATGATACCGCGGGTGCAGTGGTACAGATGCAGGGTTATCAAAAGCTGGTGAAAATAGCTCAGGCCCAGGTGGATTCGTTAAAACATATTGGCGATCTTATTCGCCAGCGCAACGACGCCGGCGCAACATCGCTTTCAGATGTGGTGCAGACGGATACCCGCGTAGAGGGCGCGCAGGCAACGCTTATTCAATATCAGGCGGCGCTGGAGCGCTGGAAGGCAACGCTGGCGACTTATCTTGGTCTCGGGAGTATTACCTCCGTAACCGAAAGCGTACCGCAGGCGATGGATGCTGCCTGTGGCGTAAGTAAAATCGATTACCGAACCGTACCAGCGGTGCTCGCGGCTTTGGCGCAGGCTACGCAGGCGCAGGCGCAGTTAGATAATGCCACCGCGCAAATGTTGCCAACTATCTCGCTGGAACCTCAGGTAACGCATTACCTCAATGATAATTACGCCAACAGCGCGGTTTTAAATAAAACTCAGTATTCGGCATGGGTAAAAGTTGAAATGCCGATCTATCAGGGCGGGGCACTCACCGCTTCCCGCGAAGCGGCGCAGCAAACGTTATCTGCGGCTAATGCCGGGATCAGAAACGCGCAACTCGATGCCAGCCAGAAGTTAAGCGCCTCCCGCGACGAGGCGGTAAATCTGAAACAATCTATCGCCATCCAGCGCCGCCAGCAATTACTTGGCGAACAAACTCGCGCTCTGTATCAGGATCAATATTTACAGCTTGGCACGCGTCCGTTACTCGACCTGCTCAATGTCGATCAGGAAATTTATCAGGCGCAATTCAATCAGGTATTAACTGAAGCGCAACTGCGAAATCTGGAACTGGACTGTCTGTTCAGTACGGGGAAAATGCGCGCCGTTTTTGCTCTGGATAACCAAAGAATTCAGGGTGTGGAGATTCGACCATGAGCGAACAACGCCAGCGCAGCGATATTCCCCATTTGCAGGATTGGGCTAACGCTATGGCTTTTGTCGCCAGCCATTATCGGCAAAGTTACTCGCCGGGTACGCTCCATGCCGCGGCGGAGTGGGCGACGCAAAAAACGCTGCCTGATGCGCTTAAACATCTCTGCCGCCATGCCGGATTGCATTGCCAGTTTCTGAATGGCAATGACCGGAAAATGTCGGCCTGGCGTCTGCCGCTTGTGGTACAGCTCAAAGATGGTCAGATTGGCATTATTGAAAGCTTCGATCTGCATAATTCCGTCGGGATCCGTTTTGTCAAAGAGCTGACTTTACTAAGCCACTGCCCGCTTGACGCCTTATTAGATGAGATTGAATTCACCGTGGCTTTTCGTCCGGCCTCGCCGGAGAAAGATATTAGAACTGAAAGCTATCTCTCTCGCTTTCAGCCAGACTGGCTGCGTAAAATCGTTTTAAAAGATTGGCGTCCCTATCTGCATGTCATGCTGGCATCGCTGGCGATTAATATTTTGGCATTAGCCGGCATCCTGTTTTCTATGCAGGTATATGACCGGGTGATCCCTGCTCAATCTTATCCCACTTTATATGTCCTGTTCAGCGGTGTATTAATTGCCGCCCTGTTCAACTTCATGCTGAAAATTACCCGTGGACACGTCACGGATCTGTTAGGCAAACGTGGAGATATCCGTATCTCCGATCGCGTGTTTGGTCACGCATTGCGGCTGAAAAATACGGCGGTTCCACGCTCGACAGGCAGCTTTATTTCCCAAATTCGCGAGCTTGAACAGGTACGGGAAATGATGACCTCGACCATGATGACGGTCATTGCCGATTTGCCTTTTTTCCTGCTTTTCCAGCTTGTGTTATTTATCGTCTCGCCATGGCTGAGCTGGATTGCGCCTGTTGCGACTATTCTGATGCTATTGCCGGGATTGGTACTGCAGAAAAAACTGGCCGAGCTGGCGAACAAAAATCAGCATGAAAGCATGCTACGCAACGCCATTTTAGTGGAAAGCATTCAGGGGCTGCCGGATATCAAAATGATGCAGGCAGAAAGCCGTTTCCTGCAGCAATGGAACAGCTATGTGGCAATTACTGCCGAATCGGGAGTGAAAACCCGCAAAGTCACTCATGGCCTGGTGAGCTGGGGCATGTCGATTCAGAACCTGTTGTATGCCACCGTCGTAGCGGTAGGGGCGCCACTGGTTATTAATGGCGACATCACGACTGGCGCCATGGTGGCGGCATCGATGCTGTCCAGCCGAATGGTTGCTCCGATGACGGCCCTCTGCGGCGTACTGGCTCGCTGGCAGCAGGTGAAAGTCGCGAAAGCAAGCCTGGATAATTTAATGGCGCTGCCGGTAGAGGGCGGGCTGGATGAACCGCGGGTCCACCGAGCGGTTCTGCACGGCAATTATGAATTCCGTAACGCCGAGTTTCGTTACGGCAAAGACAATGGCCCCGCACCGCTGCGAATTAAACAACTTTCTATTAAAGCCGGAGAAAAAATAGCCGTTCTTGGGCGCATAGGCGCCGGAAAATCGACGCTATTGCAGGCGATGATGGGCAATGTCGAGCTGGCGTCAGGCGAACTTCGGCTTGACGATCTTTCGCTGCCACAGATCGATCTTGCAGACATTCGCCGTAACGCCACGCTACTGACTCAGGAGGCGCGGCTGTTTCATGGAACATTAAGGGAGAATCTGACGCTGGGGCGGCCAATGGCGAGCGATGATGAACTGGTGAAAGTGCTTGAACTGTGTGGTGCGCTGGAGTTCGTCAACAAACTGCCTATGGGTCTTGAACATGTGGTGATGGAAGGGGGACTCGGGCTCTCCGGCGGACAGCGGCAGTCCCTGTTGCTGGCGCGCTCGCTCATTCGCGACCCTAATATTATTTTGCTGGATGAACCCACCTCATTTTTTGATGAACGAACAGAAAAAGCGTTCGTCGAGCAACTGGCGTGCTGGGCAGGAGAGCGCACGTTAATCATCGCCACTCATAAAGCAGCAGTGCTCAATATCGTTGATCGTATTCTGGTTATTCAGGATGGTCAGTTAGCGCTGGATAAACCGAAGGCGACCGTATTTGAGCAGGAAAAAGCGCGCGCTCAGGTGGTGAACATATGAATAAACCCAGTACTGCAATTTTCCCGCGAGTACAGGAACCGGATCCGGTTGCCGCGATGGCTGATAACGAGCGTGATGAGGCTGAACTGGTTAATTCGCGACGCCTGATCGCTTTACTGGCACTGCTGTTGGTTGTCACAGGCGTATGGGCGTGGTTCGCGACGCTCGATGAAGTATCCACCGGAACCGGAAAAGTGATCCCCAGCTCGCGCGAGCAGGTGTTGCAAACGCTGGACGGCGGGATCTTAACTGAGTTGCACGTTCGCGAAGGCAGCCGGGTCGCCGCAGGTCAGGTGGTCGCACGATTGGATCCCACCCGCAGTGAATCCAATGTTGGCGAGAGTCAGGCTAAATATCGCGCGTCATTAGCCGCGAGCATTCGCCTGACCGCAGAGGTTAATAACCAACCGCTGATTTTTCCGCCATCGCTGAAGGCCTGGCCGGGGCTGCTGGCGGAAGAAACTCGCCTCTATCACAGCCGCAGGGAGCAATTAACGAAGTCTATGCGGCAACTGGAGCAGTCGTTGTCTCTGGTAAATAGCGAGCTGGCGATAAATGAAAAGCTGGCTAAGACCGGTGCGGCCAGTAATGTCGAAGTACTCCGTTTGCGTCAGCAGGCCGCCGATATTGAATTAAAGAAAATTGACCTTAACACTCGCTACTATGTTGATGCCCGCGAGCAGTTGTCGAAAGCTAACGCGGATGTCGCCAGCCTTGCCGAAGTGATTAAAGGCCGGGCAGATTCAGTGGCTCGGCTGACCGTGCGCTCGCCGGTGCAGGGGATCGTCAAAAATATCAAAGTGAATACCATCGGCGGCGTTATCGCGCCAAACGGTGAGCTGATGGATATTGTACCCATCGATGGTCGATTATTGATCGAAGCGCGTATTTCGCCGCGGGATATTGCATTTATTCATCCCGATCAGAAGGCACTGGTGAAAATTACCGCCTATGATTATGCCATCTATGGCGCCCTCAATGGTGTTGTCGAAACTATCTCTCCGGACACGATCCAGGATGAGGCAAAACCTGACGTCTACTACTATCGGGTATTTATCCGAACCGATCATAACTATCTGGAAAATAAACGCGGCAAGCGTTTTTTAATTGGCCCGGGGATGATCGCCACTGTTGATATTAAAACCGGTGAAAAGACCGTAATGGATTATCTGGTGAAACCATTTAACAGGGCGAAAGAAGCACTGAGAGAAAGGTAACACCCGCTAGCTGGCTGTATGTTTGGTGAAATTTTCAACGTATGGAGATTTGAGATGGCATTAAGCGATTTATTACAACAGGCTTGCTTTCAGTGCAAGCCATTAAAAACGACCGCATTGCCTGCCGATTATCCTGGATGGGTCATCTTTTTTAGCGTCAGTGACGGAAAGCAGCGCGCGCATGTCCAGGTATCGACCGCCGCCAGTTTTGATCAAGCCTGGTTAACCGGCGCCAGAGCGCTGCAGGAGTGGCGTAAAAAGCAGGATAATGAACCGCAATGGTTACGAATTGACATTGTCGATAGCGTAGAAAAACTCACCTGGGAAAATCTGCAAAAGAAACTCAATATCACTAAACGCAATTACTTCCGCTTCGGGATCTCTTTTGATACCCAATTTACGCAAGCGATCCTTGAACAGGAAATTGCGGCGAATGCGTTACTTTATGATGGCGACAATGGCGTAGCGGCGCCAAATGACATCAATCTGGAAAATTATGGTCAACGGCGGTTTAAATGTAGTTTGAACTGGCCGAGCGAGCCTCAGCAGATATTATGGCGTTTTAAAACGCGATCGGTGTTTTGCGATCGTAGCGGTGCCAAACTCATTGAACATAGCGGCCGCAGTTCCGGCTACCGCGTTATCGATGATGAATGGCAAAAAAACTATCTGCCCGAGGTGATTAAAAAGGGGAGCGACTATCTGGCTCGCCAGGTTAAAAAAGATGGGCTCTATTATTACGGTTGGTTTCCCTGCTTTGACCGTCCGGTACGTTCCTATAATGCTCTGCGCCACGCCAGCTCAACCTATTCGCTGATTGAAGGATGGGAAGCCACCAGGCAGCCGCACCTGCGTCAGGCAATCGATCGGGCGATTGGTTACCTGGTCAACAATCTTATTGCCGTTCGTACGCTTGCCGATGGGCGACAGGCCGCGTTTCTTTGCGATGTCGAAAATGAAATTAAGCTTGGCGGGAATGCGGTCAGTATTCTGGCGCTGGTAAAATATACCGAAACGACGGGTGACCGACAATATCTGGACTTGTTGTCGCAACTGGCCACCGGCATTGCCTTTATGCAGGATGCGCAAAGCGGTGAGTTTGTTCATGTTCTTAACAGCAACGATCTCTCATTGAAAGCCAAACATCGCATAATCTATTACGACGGCGAGGCGGCATTTGCCTTAATGCGTTTGTATCGTTTGACGCAGGCGCCGCAGTGGCTGTCCATGGTGGAGAAAGCATTTGAATACTTCATTCGACAAAAACACTGGCAGCATCACGATCACTGGTTGAGCTACTGTGTTAACGAATTGACGCGTTACCGCCCGGAAGAGCGTTATTTCCGTTTCGGGCTGGATAACGTGCGCGATCATCTGGATTTCGTGCTGCAACGCGTAACAACCTATCCGACGTTACTGGAATTAATGATGGCGGCGGCGGAAATGATTGCGCGTCTGGATGCCTCGTCCGAACAGCGCCATTTGCTCGACAACTTTGATAAAGAGAAGTTTTATCAGGCGCTGGAGTCGCGGGCGCGTTACCTGCTGGATGGTTTCTTCTGGCCGGAACTGGCGATGTTTTTTAAAAATCCTGCTCGTATCGTCAACAGCTTCTTCATTCGACACCATAGCTACCGCGTGCGGATTGATGATGTAGAGCACTATCTGTCTGGTTATATTGCTTATCAAAAGTATTATCAGGCTGCCAACACACGTCAGCAATCGCCAATCGCGGCGCCGCCCGCACCTCGGGGAACGACCATTTTTTTGTTAGAGAATCTGCGCGACGTGGGTAATGGTATTGAGGTAGCGGCTTCCCGGCGAGCAAGGCTGTTTGTAGAACATTTACAAACTGTTCCCTGGCTTATTACCGCGATGTGGGATCCCGAACTCAATGAGACGGTAAAAGCATTGAAGGCGCGGGGAGCGCTGCCGGAAGCGGTCCCGGTTTACAATCTGTACCATGCTTTGGTGTCGTGTCTGAAGAGCGGGAAAATCATTCCCCTACCTGCGCTTAAAGGGGAGATCGAACTTCGTCAGGCTGTAGCGCCAAAAGCAGAGGCGACGGTCGGTAAAAATAACTATCAATTACGCCCGCAGGGGCAACTGGTGGAGGATTATGTTGATAGCGCGGGAAACGTTTTGCTGCGTAAATATTTTGACGTGAAGAAAGCGAACCTGCAGATAGCCCGCATGGATCTCGCGCTACCCGGTGGAGAAATAAAATCCTTCAGCCAACAGGAGGCGTTTTTTTCCTGGATGCTGGAAATGATGCTGCCCGCAGCGGGCAGCTGGCATTTTATCGTCGATAAAAACAAAGCCTGGAAAGAATTCGTCTGCTCGCAACCGGCACAGCGGATGAACTGCACGGTTAGCGCAGTCATCCACTCTCATCATCAGTTGCTAAACGGCGGGATAAAAGCTTCATACCGTCATTTACTGGAACAACCGCAACGGGTGGATCGGTTAATCGTACTTACCGACGAACAATGGCAGGATTTACAGCAGGAGGGGATCCCCGGCGATCGCCTGGTGGTCATCCCCAATCATATGGATGACAGCAAAATTCCGGCTGACCCGCAAAAGGAACCCTCGGAAACAGTCATCTATCTGGCGCGTTACTCTGAAGAAAAACAGCATCTGATGCTTTTTAACGCGTTCCGTAACGTAGTGGCGCAATGCCCTGATGCGCGGCTACACACTTATGGCGTCGGTCCGCTTCGCCGTAAACTCAGCGAGCAGGTTAAGGCGTGGGGATTAGAAGAGGTCATAAAAATCAATGGATTTACCTCGGATATTGCTGCTGTCCATCGCCGCGCTTGCTGTACGGTACTCTGCTCAAATCAGGAGGGGCAATCCCTGTCGGCGGTCGAGGCAATGGTCTATGGCACGCCGTTAATTAGCTTTGCTATAAAATATGGGCCGCGCGATATTCTGCAGGATCGTCAGGCCGGGATCCTCGTACCTTACGGCGACGAAGAGGCGCTGGCCGCGGCATTAGTTCAGGTCATCTCCGATAAGGCGTTACAAAAAGAGATGCAGGCCGCCGCCATCCGCAATGCACGCCGTTATTACGCCAGCGCGATAGCCGGGCGCTGGGAGAACTGGTTACAGCAAAATGAGCAGCGAATGAAGGGGCTGGAGGAGAAGCCGGTCAACGTGGTTTCACTCAAACAACGTGTCGTGTGAGAACGTTTCCGCCCTGGTAAAATTAATTCGCTGGGGCGGACTACATCCGGAGAGGCGGTACCTTGCGATATAGCAGAACAGGAGCGGCATGCTGCGCCATATATCTTTTCGCGGCGTTTTGTTTGCCTTCCGCAGTGGCTAATGAAATGGTGCAGGAATCCCGCTGCGTCAAAGGTTCGATATTGCTTAAACATCGCCTCGAAAAAGAATATGTTGAAGATGATTTCCATATTTTTTATAGCCTGCAAGGGCGCGACGCGCTCAAATATCAGTACGACAGTTCAGGCAGTGGCGTCCCTGATAGTATCAAAGATATTGCTGTGCAGCTGCAGGCCGCCAAATATCTTTATTCCCATGTGCTTGGCCTCCGCTTTCCGTTACAGCAAAAGATTTATGCTCAGGCCAGACAAATCAATGTCTATGTATTGCAACTGCCGAAGGGGAATGGTCTGGCTTTCGATCGCGTGGCAGCAGAAACCATGAATGACGGCAGGCAGCTGCCTTGCGGTTTAAAGTTTGTATTGAATGCCGCGCTGGAACCGGCGCGTAACATTACCCCTGCTCATGAATTTTTCCATCTTTATCAGTATGGCTATGCCGTCTTTAAACAAACATGGTATCTGGAGGGCATGGCGCGGTGGATGGAAAACAGCTTTAAAGCCCCGGAGAAAAATACCCGGCCGCGCTTTCCGCTTCCTGATTGCGAAAGTAATTTTACACGCGGTTATAACGCCGCGAATTACTGGGCAAGCTTTGCGCAAGCGCACTTTTCTAATATCACTATCCCCGCAGCAGCACAGCGTTTCCGTTACAGCGATGGTTCGCCGGTCTTGATAGCACAGCAAGTGAAAGGGGGGGCGATGTTAACGCCGTTTTTTAATCAGCTGGCGCAGGGGAGCGCGGTACAGTCGCGGCAGTTAAACCTGGCGAATACCCGCTGGTCAGAAGCGCAGCAGCGCAGCCCCGAGTTTAATGAGACGATTTGTCAGACGCTGGCCGCCGTGGTTGGGGCGAAAAAATAGGCTATAAAGCAAAACGCCGCCCTGAGGGCGGCGCGGGTAGGCTAGTTACGCAACCTGGGCGCCTGCAACTGCTGACGAATTGTTTTGGCCAGCTCGTCGAGGGACGGCTGCTCCGGATGTTCGTCGCGGGGTTCGCTGCTCAGCTGCGCTTCTGCCAGATAGGTGTGGATGGGTTGGCCATCATCATCTTCCATCACTACATGGTACCAGGGGGCCGCGCGCAGTTCGTCATTGGCGGCAATTTCATCCTCTTCCGGTTCCGCGAGCGAGTACTCGGGATCGACATCGACGATGACGCCCAGGTAGCCCAAGAGCGTATGGCGGACCTGTTGGCCGATACCGAATTTGCTGGCTATCATAGGCACCTCCTGGGAAACATGAATACTCCCTATATGAGGCTCATGTTTCGTTTTTCAAGTTACATGACGCGACAGGCAAACCCCTTCAGATACAGCCCTTCCGGATAGGTTGCGATCACCGGATGGTCGGCAGCCTGACGGAACTGTTCTATAAATTGTACATCACGTCCGGCATCAATTGCGGAATCCGCGATGATTTTCTGAAATAAATCGGTGGTCATCAGGCCGGAGCAGGAGAAGGTCAGCAGCACGCCGCCGGGGTTCAGCAGCTGGATCGCCAGCATATTGATGTCTTTATAGCCACGGCAGGCGCCCATCAACTGGCTTTTATTTTCTACGAATTTCGGCGGATCCATCACGATGACGTCGAATTTCTCCCCTTGATCGCGGTATTTACGCAACAGTTTGAACACGTCGTCGCGCACAAACTCCGCTTTGGACAGATCCAGTCCGTTGAGCTCCACGTTCTGGCGCGCAACGTCGAGCGCCTCCTGCGAGGTATCCACGCTGGTGACCTGGCGGCAGCCGCCCATCAGCGCCGACACCGCAAAGCCGCCGGTATAAGAGAAGCAGTTCAGCACCCGTTTGTCCGCCACGTAGCGACGGGTCGCCAGGCGACTGTCGCGCTGGTCGAGGTAATAGCCGGTTTTGTGCCCGCCCTGGATATCGACCAACAGCTTCATGCCGTGCTCAGCGATCGGCAGCAGCGCTGGCGGCAGTTCGCCCACTACCGGCCCCTGGGCCAGCTCCAGCCCCTCTTTTTTACGCACCGCGACATCGCTGCGATCGTAAATGGCGCAGTCCGGGAACAGGCTCTGCAGGGCGCTGATGATGGCGGCGCGCTGGTATTCGGCGCCTGCGCTGAGGAGCTGCAGTACGAAAAAGTTGCCAAAGCGGTCGATTGTCACGCCCGGCAGCCCATCGGACTCGCCGGCGATCAGACGGTAGCTGTCGAGACCATCGCGCTCGGCCAGCCAGGCACGCCAGGTTTGCGCCTGCTGCAGGCGGCGTTCAAAGAAGGCGTTATCAATGGCTTCGTTGCGATCGAAGGTCCACACGCGGGCGCGGATCTGCGACGACGGCGAATAAGCGCCGCGGGCCAGCCATTTTCCCTGATGGTCAACGATATCGATGGTTTCACCGCTGCGGGCTTTACCTTCCATGCGGGCGACACCGCCGGAGAAAATCCACGGATGGCGACGCAGCAGGGATTTCTCGCGTCCTTTGGCTAACACTAAGCGGGGGAATAGGGAATCTGTCATGGAGCTACCTTTAAGCAACGGGAATGTCGGCACCGAAAAATGGCGCGTAGATTAGCACACCTGGCGCATACAAGCATCTTTCCCCCGCCAGGCGCGGTTGAGCGTTTCGGCACAAAATGCAGGCGCTTCAGCACATTCACTTTGCGCGGCGTTTCATACTCTGTCTTCTCACCCCCAGGAGGAGAAGACGATGAAAACAGGTATGCGGATAGTTGTGGCGATGGTTGCGGCAGTGAGCAGTGGCGCGATGGCTGCGCCGTTTAGCGTGAGCAGCAATGATATGCGTGACGGGCAGCCGCTGGCCCAGAAGCACTGGTTTACCGGTTTCGGCTGCACAGGAGGCAATGTCTCTCCACAGCTGGCATGGAAAAACGCCCCGGCAGGCACGCGCAGCTTCGCGGTCACCGTCCGGGATCCTGATGCGCCTACCGGCAGCGGCTGGTGGCACTGGACGTTAGTCAATATTGCCAGCAGCGTCTCTTCTCTGCCCGCTGGCGCGGGAGATAAAAACAGCGCTACACTGCCGGGCGGAGCGGTACAGGGCCGCAACGATTTTGGCTATGCCGGCTTCGGCGGCGCCTGCCCGCCGGCGGGAGATAAACCACATCGCTACCGTTTTACGGTGTGGGCGCTGGATATCCCCACGCTGCCGGTGAACGCCGATGCCAGCGGGGCGCTGGTCGGGTATCTGTTACACAGCCATGCTCTCGCCAGCGCCCAGTTGACGGCGACGGCCGGGCGCTAAAATAAAAGGGTGGTCGGATGGAGAGTATTCATTTTCAGCATAACGCCCTGACCGCCGCGGAGATCACCACCCGACGGCTATGCAGGCTGCATCGGGTGCGTCTGTTCGCCCCGGCGCTCTGTCGGGTAAAGCGCGGCAGCAAGGTGATTGTGCAAGGGGAGAGCCGGGTGCTGGCGACCCCGCAACAGCTGATTGTTTTGCCGGCTGACGTTGAGCTGGAGGTGATTAACCAGCCGGAGAATGGCCTCTTTTGCTCCGATCTGCTGTCGCTGACGCCCGAGCTGTTGACGGCGTTCAAGACCCGCTATGTCAGTGAACCACCGCCCGGGCGTCTGACCTCGCTCTGCGCCCCGGTGACGACTGAGCTGGCGTTTATGTGGCAAAGCGTTCTGCAGGCGGTGCGGGAAGGCTTGTCCCCCTCTCTGCAGCAGCATCAGACCATGGGCCTGCTGCTGGCCTTGCACGAGGCGGGTTATGCCGGCCCGCTGCTCGTCGAGCGGCAGCAGGATCTGTCGGCGCAGGTTCGACAACTGGTCATGCTGTCGCCAGCGCAAGCGTGGAGCGTGTCGCGGGTGGCGAAAATGCTCTTTCTCGGCGAGTCCACGCTGCGCCGTCGGCTGCAGCAGGAATCGCAGAGTTTTCGCCAGATTGTCGAGGAAGTGCGGATGGCCCATGCCCTGGGGCAGCTGCAGACCACTTCGCGGCCCATCGGGGAAATTGCGCAGAACAGCGGATATCAGTCGGGATCGCGCTTTACCGCGCGCTTCCGTCAGCACTATGGTTTACTGCCAAAGCACGTACGCTGAATGAATTTGCTATCCTCAGCGTAAAGGGTGAGCGAAAAGGAGACGATGATGGCCAGTATCTGCACGATGGCATGGGTTTACGGTTCAGTTCAGGGCGTAGGGTTTCGCTATTCGACACAGCGGGAAGCGCTGCAGCTGGGATTGACCGGCTATGCCCGTAATCTGGACGACGGCGGGGTGGAAGTGCTTGCCTGCGGCGAGGCGGAGCAGGTGGAGAAACTCATCGCCTGGCTGAAAGCCGGTGGGCCGCGCAGCGCGCGGGTTGACCGAGTGTTGACTGAACCCCATCAACCCACCCGCAGCTGGGACAAGTTCGCGATCCTCTATTAGATGCACTTCACCGGCTTCGGCAGACCGGCGATTTTGGTCGCTTGTTTGGCGGGGCCTTTCGGAAACAGGCGATAGAGATAGCGGCTGTTGCCTTTCTCTTCGCCAAACTTGTTGGCCATCGCCTTTACCAGCATGCGGATCGCTGGCGAGGTGTTGAATTCAAGGTAAAACTCGCGCACAAAGCGCACCACTTCCCAGTGCTCAACGGCGAGCGTTATCCCTTCCTGCGCGGCGATGACGTCGGCCATCGCCTCGCTCCACTGGGTGGTATCTTTCAGATAGCCTTCGCTATCCGTCTCAATTTCGTTGCCTTCAAAAATAAACATAATTTTTCACATACCGCCTGAAACTGGCCGCAGTGTAGCAAAAAAAAAGGCCCCGCATAAGCGAGGCCTTTGTTAGCAGGAGAACGGTTAGTCCCGGCTGGCGAAGCCCAGGATGCTCAGCAGGCTGACAAAGATGTTGTACAGCGAGACATACAGGCTGACCGTGGCGCGAATGTAGTTGGTTTCACCACCGCGGATGATGTTGCTGGTCTCGAACAGGATAGCGCCCGAAGAGATCAGGATGAACACCGCGCTAATCGCCAGGTGCAGCGCCGGCAGCTGCAGGAACAGGTTAGCGACCATACCAATCAGCACCACGACCACGCCGGCCATCAGCATCCCGCCGAGGAAAGACATATCTTTGCGCGTCGTCAGCACGTAGGCCGAGCAGCAGAAGAAGACCAGCGCCGTACCGCCCAGCGCCAGGCCGATCAAATCGCCCATGCCGGCAGAAAGGTACGCGTTCAGCATCGGTCCAAGGATATAGCCGAGGAACCCGGTGAAGGCGAAGGCGGAAATAATCCCGGTGGGCTTATTCGCCGTTTTATAGGTCAGGAACATCAGACCGTACATCCCCACGAGGGTTAAAATCAGCCCCGGGGAAGGAAGCATCAGCACCGTGCTGGCGGTAGCGGTGATGGCGGAAAACGCCAGCGTCAGGCTGAGCAGGAAGTAGGTGTTACGCAGAACCTTGTGCGTGCTGAGCAGCGAGGAACGGTCACGCGATGATGTAATTATGCGATCCATGAGTCACTCTCTTATGACAGATGTAATTAGGTATAAAGAATAAGAAAAACAAGCGTGAAGCCCTAATGCTTTTACCCATCTTTACTTAGCTTTTGCCGCTTTTGACTAGCATAAAATTCTGCATGGATTGGAAAAAGCGATATGTTTTCGCGTTTCGCTTCGGTGAGCCGATCGAAATCTTATAGGTTACTGAAAAATATTGCTTTATTGAAATTCTGCGACTAAGTGTGGAAGGGGGAATAACTCCGTACGTTAAAGGCAAAGGGAAATGACATTACATCAAAACAATCACATCACGCGAACGCTGCTGGCAGTCAGTATGATAGCAATGATCGGCGGGGCGCAGGCGGCGCAGGTGCCGCCGGGCACCCAGCTGGCGGAAAAGCAGGAGCTGGTCAGAAATAACGGCAGTGAACCAGCCTCGCTCGATCCGCACAAAGTCGAGAGCGACGTTGAAAATAATATTATTAGCGATCTCTTCGAAGGTCTGGTCAGCGTATCGCCTGCGGGGGCGGTCGAGCCCCGGCTGGCGGAACGCTGGGAAAACAAGGACAACCAGCTGTGGACCTTCCATTTACGTCCCGGCCTGACCTGGTCCGACGGCACGGCCATCACGGCGCAGGATATCGTCTGGAGCTGGCAACGGCTGGTCTCGCCGGCCACCGCCTCCCCCTATGCAAGCTACCCCGGCAATATGCATATCACCAACGCCCGAGAGATTGCCCTGGGGCAAAAGGGCCCCGAGACGCTGGGGGTGAAAGCCCTAAACGACACCACGCTGCAGGTCACCCTGACTCAGCCGAATGCTGCCTTCCTGGCGATGCTGGCGCACCCCGCGCTGGTGCCGATCGACAAAGTGCTGGTGGAGCGTTTTGCCGATAAATGGACCCGGCCAGAGCATATCGTCACCAGCGGGCCCTATAAGCTGACCCAATGGGTGGTGAATGAACGGCTGGTGGCTGAACGTAATGTGAAGTACTGGGACAATGCGCACACGGTTATCAATAAAGTCACTTACCTGCCAGTCTCTTCCGAGGCCGCCGATGTCAATCGCTACAAAGCGGGGGAGATCGATATTGTTTACACGGTGCCGATCAATCAGTTTGCGCAGTTGCAGAAAACCATGGGCGACCAGCTGGACGTTTCGCCACAGCTGGCGACCTATTACTACGAGTTCAATACCACCCGGCCGCCGTTTAACGACGCGCGCGTGCGTCGGGCGCTGAATATGGCGCTTGATAAAGATATCATTGCCGGAAAAGTTCTCGGCCAGGGCCAGCGCCCGGCCTGGGTGATCAGTCAGCCGGATATTGGCGGCGTGACGCTACACAACCCGGACTATGCCAGCTGGCCGCGCGAGAAGCGGATTGCCGAGGCGAAAAAACTGCTGGCGCAGGCGGGGTACGATGAGCGGCACCCACTGATCTTTACCCTGCTATATAACACCTACGAGTCACATCAGCGCATCGCCATCGCCGCCAGCTCTATGTGGAAGAAAAACCTCGGCGTCGAGGTGAAGCTGCAGAACCAGGAGTGGAAGACGATGCTGGATACGATGCATACGCATAATTTTGACGCCGTCCGCTACGCGTGGATTGCCGACTACGACGATGCCGCCTCCTTCCTCAATACCTTCCGCACCGGGGATAGCGAGAACACCAGTCAGTACAGCAACCCGGCTTACGATGAGGCGCTGCACAACGCGGCGAAAGCCACCGACGTGGCGACCCGCGGCAAATACTATCAGCAGGCGGAAGATCTGCTGGCGCAGGATGTTCCCGCCATTCCGGTCTATCACTATGTGCGTACCCATTTAGTGAAGCCCTGGGTGGGCGGCTTCACGCCGGACAAACTGGGGTACTACTACACCAAAGATATGTACATAAAGAAACTGCCGTCCGCGAGCGGCGATGGGCGCTGATTTTCTGTGCGAACTGCCTGAAATTCAGACGAATAACACAGATTTGTTTGTTTTTAAGGCAGTTGAACAAAATGGTGCTTTACAGCATCCGCCGAGGTGTTTATAGTGCGCCTCACACCGGAAGTGTGGCCGAGCGGTTGAAGGCACCGGTCTTGAAAACCGGCGACCCGAAAGGGTTCCAGAGTTCGAATCTCTGCGCTTCCGCCATATAAAAGAAGGGGTTACCGAAAGGTAACCCCTTTTTGCTTTTCCCTTTGACCATCCCAACCGCGCTTCATCCTGACCTTCGACTTCGCAAACCCGCCATGCGAAATCTCGTTGACTCTGTCAGCGCCGCAGCGTAATCAGCTGGCGAAAATGAAACCACCAATCCGTTTAAAAGGCGGAATGTTAATTGTTCCGAAGCACGATATAAGCGAATTGATGCTCAGGAATAAAAACTTTCCGCAAAAAAACTTCGTCTATACTTGGAAAAATGATGATTTACCTGCCACGGTTTTACGCAGAAAAGAGGCCAGTGAGGTCAGCATGCCTGTCATTAATCCGCAAGATATCAAAGAATTACGGGCGTTGGTTGAAGAACAATTAAAATACACGCTGTGTGTCAGCTTAAATAAAGCCACGCAAGGCGATATTTTTAACGCGGTGGCGCTGGCCATTCGTCATTTTCAGCAGGACCATTTTCTGTCGAGCCAGGCGCGGCAGCGCGAAGCGCGAAAAAAGCGAGTTTACTACCTGTCGATGGAGTTTTTACTCGGCCAGTCGCTGCGTAATAACCTGGTGAATATGAATTTACTGTCGGAGATGCGCCAGGTGGTCAATGACCTGGGGTTTGATCTTGAACGCCTCCTTGACGAGGAGCCTGACGCCGCGCTGGGTAACGGCGGATTAGGGCGCTTAGCCGCTTGCTTTATCGACTCGATGGCCACCCTTGACATTGCAGCGTCCGGGCATGGCATCAAATACGAATATGGCCTTTTTCGCCAGTCCTTTCAAAACGATCAGCAGATCGAACATCCTGATGACTGGCACTCCATGCATTCCCCATGGCTGGTGGAGCATCACGCCCAGCACATTCTGATCCCGCTGGGGGGGTATATCGAGCATAGCGAAGATATAGATGGTAATTACAACCCGATGTGGCTCGGCTGGAAAACTATCGTTGGTATTCCCCATGACTATTTTGTTTCCGGCTACCGGGATACGACCACCAACAAGCTGCGTCTCTACAGCGCGGTAGCCTCTGACTCCTTTAATATCCATATTTTTAATCGCGGCGATTATATCAAGGCGGTGAGTGAAAAAATCGCCTCGGAGAATATTTCAAAAATACTCTATCCTTCCGATGAGGTGCTGACCGGAAAAGAGCTGCGGCTGACCCAGGAATATTTTCTGGTGGCCTGTACGCTGCGGGATATATTTCGTGACTACGCTGAGGTTAATGACGACATTACTTTGCTGGCGCAGCATGTGGCTATTCAGCTTAATGACACCCATCCGGCATTGGCGGTGGTGGAGCTGATGCGGATCCTCGTGGACGAATACCGACTGCCCTGGGAGCAGGCGTGGGAGATAACGCAAAATACCTGCGCCTATACCAATCATACGCTGATGCCGGAAGCGCTGGAGACCTGGCCGGTGTCGTTGTTTGAGAAACTTCTGCCGCGTCATTTGCAGATTATATTTGAGATTAACCACCGTTTTCTCGAAGCGGTGGCCCGGCGCTGGCCGGATAAAAATCATCTGTTATCTTCGCTGTCTTTAATTGACGAACATCATGATAAGCAAATCCGCATGGCTAATCTGGCCATTGTCGGTAGCCATCGCGTGAATGGGGTGGCGTGGCTGCACTCAGAATTGGTCAAAAAACAGCTGGTGCCTGATTTCTATTTTATCACCCCGGAGAAATTCATTAATCAGACCAACGGCGTCACACCGCGTCGTTGGGTGCAGCAGGCTAACCCTGGGCTGGCAGAGTTTTTGCACAAACAATTGGGGGAGGGGTGGCCAACCGATTTACCCCAGCTCTCCCGTCTGGAAAACCTGGTGGACGATCCGGCCGTTATTGACAATATCCGGGCCATAAAATTTGCTAACAAAACCGCGCTCAGCCAGCTGGTGGCGCAACGCTACGGCATCCCGCTGGATCCGCTGGCCATGTTTGACTGTCAGGTCAAACGTATTCACGAATACAAACGACAGTTACTCAATATTCTTCACGTGATCGCGCTGTACCTGGATATCAAAGAGGCAGGGAGAACGATTGCGCCTAAGGTCCATTTGTTTGCGGGTAAAGCGGCGCCGGGCTACCGGATGGCGAAGCTGATTATTCAGTTGATTAATACCGTTGCCCGAAAAATTAACAGTGACCCGCAGGTCGCCGGGCAGCTTAAAGTGGTTTTCCTCGAAGATTATAAAGTCTCGCTGGCGGAAAAAATTATTCCCGCCACGGATCTCTCTGAGCAAATTTCCACCGCCGGGACCGAGGCGTCCGGCACCAGCAATATGAAGTTTGCCATGAACGGCGCGTTAACTATCGGCACCTATGATGGGGCGAATATCGAAATCCGCGAGGCAGTGGGGATCGATAATTTTTATCTGTTTGGCGCGGTGGCGGAAGAGATTGAAGAGAGCCGACGCCTCGGGCGTCACCATGCGTTCTATCATCAGAATCCGGCTATCGCGCGAGTGGTCGATAGCCTGGTGTCCGGGCAGTTTACCGCCGATCGCGAACGGTTTGCGCCGCTGCATCAGATGCTGACGGGGGCCGATCATTACTGCCATCTGCTGGATTTCGACAGTTATTGTCAGGTGCAACAGCAGGCGATGGCTGATTTTGAACAACCGGATCGCTGGCACCGCCGGGCCTTGCTCAACATTTGCCGGATGGGGGAGTTTTCCAGCGACAGAACCATCCGCGGCTACGCCAGGGATATCTGGGGCATCACCCGCTAAAAAAGCACACGCCAAACAGAACTGAGTCGCGTTGACAGGTGTCAGCCAACATTGAGGATAAAGATGAACGTTGAATTACATACTGAGCAGGGCGTCAAAATTATCGTGCCCCTGGTGCGTCGACTGGATGCTTCCGTTGTCTCGGCGTTTAAGCAGCAGGTCCTCGAGGCCATCGACGGGGAGACAAAAAACGTACTGCTGGATCTGAGCCATGTCGAGTTTATCGACAGCAGTTGCCTGGGTGCCCTGGTATCCATACTCAAGAGCGTCAGTGGGCAGGGAGAGCTGGTGCTGTGTTCGCTCAACGGGACGATCCAGAACCTGTTCAAGCTTACCCGTATGGATCGTATCTTTTCTATTAAAGAGAACCGTCAGGAGGCGCTGAACCTGTTTGCTCAGGGATGAGGTTTGTGCAGGGCAGGATTGCCGCCGGGTTACTGACCGCCCGCTTATTCTTCGATAATCCGTGCCTTCGGTTTACTCAGCAGGAGCATCACCAGCGCGACGTAGGGCATCGGCTTCCAGAAGAAGTAGCCCTGCAGCAGAGGAATATTCTGGCGATTGAGGTAATCCAGCTGGGCCTGGGTTTCAACGCCCTCGGCAATGATGCGCAGTGAAAGCGTTCGGGCCATCTCTATCACGCAGTCCAGCAGCTTGCTTGACGGCGTCTCTCCGGTCACGCGACCGACAAAGCTCTGATCGATTTTAATGTAATCAAACACCAGTTCGTGCAGATAGGAAAGCCCGGAATAGCCGGTACCAAAGTCGTCCAGCGCGATGGAAAACCCACAGTTGTGTAACCTGTTGAGCTTGTCGACCACCGCCCCATTGAGTAACAGCGGTTCCTGCTCGGTGATCTCCAGCATCAGCTTTACCGCTTTACCCTCAAAGCCGCGCTGAAAGTGCAGACAATCATCGATAAACGTCGGCGAGTTAATATGCGACGCGCTGATGTTGAGGCCGATATGAAACCCATCCGGTAGTTTATTAAAGAGCGGTCTCATCTGGGCGGTTACCTGCGCCATCAGGCTGCGGGTCAGCGGAATAATTAAGCCGGTACGCTCGGCCAGCGGTATAAATTCAGCAGGTGAACGCGAGGGCGTGGTGGTGTTTTGCCAGCGTGCCAGTATTTCCACACCGTATATCTCACCGGTTTTCCCGTTCACCAAAGGCTGGTAGTAGGGAACGATATAGCCCTGGGCGATGGCGTAGCGTAACTTTTCCTCTTCAGAGGTGTAAACATTGAGAAATTTACGCATCAGAAAATAAAACAGCAGCGAAACAGAGAAAATAAAAATCAGCAAACCGGCGCCATTATTCACCAGGCGGCCGGGGCTTAAAAAAGATGACTCGGGATAGGCAATGCGAAACGGATAGGCCGGCGAGGTAAAAACGCTCCGGCTTGGATCAGCAGCCTGTGGCTGGACATCGCCATGCCTGGTAATCATTTGATCCTGAACCCATAGCGCCAGCCCATTGCTATCCGAATCGCTATATAGCGCATCGCGCAGATGGACGTCGCTGATAGTGACAATTACCCGGATCTGCGCTGAGTGCGTCTGATAGATCAGCACCGGACGCTTATTGACCATCATTCTGGCCGGGAGCAGCATCAGAGGTTCGTCAGATAAAGAAACAGGGCTGAGCGTCAGGACCCGGTTGCCGGGCAGGGATGAGCACCACACCTGGCCCTCTTTTATCAGCATAATGGTGCGCAGATGCGGCTGCAGGGCGGCCTCCGTTCCGAGCTGAAACTGACCCTGTTCCGAGCACCCGCTGCGGCTAACGTTCATCGCCGTCACCGTTGCTGTGCGGGCCTCATCCAGAATAACGGCGATTTTCGTCGCCGCCTGGCGGGCGGCGGCGACATGGGCGGCCTGGTCGGAATGCCACAGTTGCCAGTTAATGACGAACACGCCAGCCAGAAATACCACCAGCGCCAGGGAAAAGGCAATCCATGCGTTTCGCCGCTTTATCTCTTTCATTTATCGTGCGTGCCAGGGTGAGTGTGCATAAAGTTAACCATCCCTCTGACGGTAAAGGCTTTTTAATGATCGTAGAAGGGGGATATCTTTCATGATGACGGCGCATATTAAAAACATGATCAGTATCACAATACCCGCCGGCAAAGACCGCAGATAACGTGCAGAGGCGGCTGCTCTGTCACGAAGGCAATAAAATAATCGCAGCTTAATGTTTTCTTAATCTAAATTTCGGGAACGGATGGTTTTAAGCATTTTCTAATCCCTAATAACAGACCGGCGCTATTTTTTGCTTTTTTAAGTTTATGATAATTGTTTTCATTATCATTCTTTTTTTGCTGTGATTTAATCCTCTCCGCTCAGGCTATTTACCATTAATTGCCCTATTTCATTAAGGATGCGTTCATGAAATCTCGCTTATCGCCCCTCCGCACGGCAGCGCTGGTTGCCGCTTCACTGTTTCTGGCGCCGCAAGGGATGGCGGCTGACGGTCAGGACGGGATTGTGGTCTACAACGCCCAACACGAAAATCTGGTGAAGTCGTGGGTGGATGGATTTACGAAAGAGACCGGTATTAAAGTCACGCTGCGCAATGGTGATGACAGCGAGCTGGGTAATCAGCTGGTTCAGGAAGGCGCCGCGTCGCCAGCCGATGTGTTTCTGACCGAGAACTCGCCGTCGATGGTGCTGGTTGATAATGCCAAACTTTTCGCCCCGCTGGATGCGGCGACCCTGCAGCAGGTTCCGGCGCAGTACCGCCCTCAGCACGGTCGCTGGATCGGCATCGCCGCGCGCAGCACCGTCTTCGTCTATAACCCGGCGAAAATCAGCGAGGCGCAGCTGCCGCACTCGCTGATGGATCTGGCAAAACCGGAGTGGAAGGGCCGCTGGGCGGCTTCGCCATCGGGGGCGGATTTCCAGGCTATCGTCAGCGCAATGCTGGCGCTGAAAGGCGAGCAGGCGACCCTCGACTGGCTGAAGGCGATGAAAACCAACTTTGTCGCCTATAAAGGCAACAGCACGGTGATGAAAGCGGTCAACGCCGGGCAGATCGACGGCGGGGTGATCTACCATTACTATCGCTTCGTTGACCAGTCAAAAACCGGCGAGAACAGCAAAAACACCCAACTGTATTACTTCAAACACCAGGATCCAGGGGCCTTCGTCAGCATTTCCGGCGGCGGCGTGCTGGCCTCCAGCAAACATAAAGCGCAGGCTCAGGCCTTTATTAAATGGATCACCGGTAAGCCGGGACAGGATGCGCTGCGCACCAATAACGCCTTCGAATATGCGGTGGGGGTAGACGCGGCCTCTAACCCGAAACTGACCCCGCTGAAAGATCTGGATGCCCCGAAGGTAGAACCTTCCTCGCTGAACAGTAAAAAGGTCATTGAACTGATGACGCAGGCTGGCCTGCTCTGATCCTGAGGAAGTGATGTTGCTATGTCTGTTCTGAGTCTGTCGCTCGGAAAGAAAACAGGACGCCTGCCCGAGCGCAGGCGTCCTGCATTTCCGATGGTTGCCTTAGCGCTCCTGTTTTCATTGCTGGCGCTGTTGCCGTTAGGGTTTGTGGTGGCGGTCGGATTCGATACCGGCTGGCCGACAATCAAAGCGCTGGTCTTTCGCCCGCGGGTAGGCGAGCTGCTCAGCAATACCCTGTGGCTGACGGTGCTGGCGGTCCCCATCAGCATTGTGCTTGGCGTGACGCTGGCCTGGCTGACGGAACGTACCGCGCTGGCCGGGCGGCAGCTGTGGTCGGCGCTGGCGGTGGCCCCGCTGGCCATTCCAGCCTTTGTTCAGAGCTACGCGTGGGTCAGCGCTGCGCCCTCGCTGCATGGCCTGGGCGCCGGGGTGTTTCTTTCCGTGCTGGCCTACTATCCGTTTATCTATATGCCAGTGACGGCCGTGCTGCGCCGACTCGATCCCACGCTTGAAGATGTCGCCGCATCGCTGGGCACTCCGCCGTGGAAAGTGTTCTTTCGGGTGGTCCTCCCGCAGCTGCGGCTGGCTATCTGCGGCGGTGCGCTGCTGGTGGCTCTGCATCTGCTGGCGGAATATGGTCTGTATGTGATGATCCGCTTCGATACTTTCACTACCGCCATTTACGATCAGTTCCAGTCGACCTTCAGCGGTCCGGCCGCCAATATGCTGGCGGGCGTGCTGGCTCTGTGCTGTCTGGCGATCCTGCTGCTGGAGAGCGCTTCGCGCGGTAAAGCGCGCTATGCGCGTATCGGCGCCGGGGCGGCGCGCGAGCAGAAGCGCCTGGTGCTGGGTAAAGGGGCCGCTTTCGGCGCGCAGCTGCTGCTTCTGTTGCTGGTGTTGCTGGCGATGGGGGTGCCGTTGCTGGTCCTGGGACGCTGGCTGTGGCTGGGCGGTATCGACAACTGGCTGCATGCCGATCTGTGGCATTCCCTGCGTCAAACGCTGCTGCTGGGGGCGGGCGGGGCGCTGCTGACGACGGTCTGCGCGATCCCCATCGCCTGGCTCGGCGTGCGCTATCCGCGTCCGCTGTTCCGCCTGCTGGAGGGGTGTAATTACATCACCAGCTCGCTGCCCGGCATCGTGACCGCGCTGGCGCTGGTCACCGTCACCATCCACTATGCCCGTCCGGTGTACCAGACAGAAGTGACGCTGTTTCTGGCCTATTTGCTGATGTTTATGCCGCGGGCGCTGATTAACCTGCGCGCCGGTATCGCCCAGGCGCCGGTGGAGCTGGAAAACGTCGCCCGCAGTCTCGGACGCAGCCCGGCCCGCGCCCTGTGGAGTATCACCATGCGGCTTGCCGCCCCGGGGGCGGCCGCCGGCGCCGCGCTGGTGTTCCTCGGCGTCAGCAATGAACTGACCGCCACGCTGCTGCTCTCGCCGTTAGGCACCCGCACGTTGTCGACCGGATTCTGGGCGTTAACCAGCGAGATCGACTACGTAGCGGCGGCGCCCTACGCGCTGTTGATGATCGTCATTTCGCTGCCGCTGACGGCGGTTCTCTATATGCAGTCGAAAAAAATGGCAGGGTTGTAACATGCTGGAATTGTCTTCTGTTTCGAAATCCTTCGCCGACGCGCAGGTCCTCGATAATATTCATCTTCAGGTGGCGCCGGGTAGCCGGACGGCTATAGTGGGTCCGTCGGGTTCGGGAAAAACCACGCTGCTGCGCATTCTCGCCGGTTTCGAAACGCCCGACAGCGGGCGGATCGTGATGCACGGCGCGCCGCTGTTTGCCGAGGGCGTGTTTGTTCCTGCCCACCAGCGTCGGATCGGCTACGTTCCGCAGGAGGGGGCGCTGTTTCCTCACCTCAATGTGGCGGACAATATCGCCTGGGGACTGGACGCCAGCCGCGAGGAAAAACGTCGCCGGGTGGGCGCGCTGATGGAGATGGTCGCCCTCGACCACAGCCTGGCGCGCCACTGGCCGCATGAGATCTCCGGGGGCCAGCAGCAGCGTGTGGCTCTGGCTCGCGCCCTGGCCCAGCAGCCGGCGCTGATGCTGCTCGATGAACCCTTTTCTGCCCTGGACACCGGACTGCGCGCCAGCACGCGCAAAGCGACCGCCGATCTGCTGGCGGAGACCGGCATCGCCTCGATTCTGGTGACCCATGACCAGACCGAAGCGCTGTCGTTCGCCACACAGGTGGCGGTGATGCGCCAGGGGCGTTTCGCCCAGGTGGGGACCCCGCTGGCGGTTTACGCGCAGCCGGTGGATGAAGAGACGGCGCTGTTTCTCGGCGATGCCCTGATCCTCCCCGCACGGCTGAGCCCCGGGCGGGCCAGCTGCGCGCTGGGCGACCTGGCGACAGACGCAGGGCATCCTGCTGGTGAAGGTAAGGTGATGTTGCGTCCGGAACAGCTGAGCGTCAGCGTGAGCGGGCCGCAGGAAAGTACCGCCACTATCCGCGATGTTGATTTCTCCGGCCAGCTCTCCACGCTGACGCTGTCGATGTCCGGGCACGATCGGCCGATTGTCCTGCGAACCGTAAGCCAGCCGGCGTGGCAGCCCGGCGCGACGGTGCGACTGACGGTCAGCGGCAAGGCGCGAGTGTTCAGCGGCTAATCTCTGAGCAGGCGCCGCCGGTTATCGGTGGCGCCGCACGGAAAGCTAATCAGCTGATGGATTTAGCCGATAGTATCCGCGCCACTGACCTCGTCGCCATGGAGTGGTAGTACGTTGGAACAATTCCGCGGGGTCAGTCTACCTCACCGCCGTTTTGTCGGCGCGTCGCTTTTTCATTCGTCCCGCTGCGCTTAACTGCTATCCTGTCCCGCGATCGGCCCTGTGGTTACCATGAGACATCGCTATGCCTGAATGCCTTATTCCTGCGAAACGCCCCATTCCGTCCGCTTTGGCGCGGGGTACGCTACTGCCTGCGCTGCTGGTTATCGTCGCCGTAGCTGTCGGCTGTGCGCTGGTGTCGCCGCCCATCGGCACGTGGCGAGAAATCCTGGCCAACCCCGGACTCTATATCGATTTGCTGGCGCTGCTGTTTCTGGTGTTTATGCTGTGGAGCTCAGCGAAGGTGCGGATGAGCCATATTGCCGTCAACTGGGTGCGCTATGGGCTGCTGCTGTGGATTGCCGGCGGCACGTTCGATGTGATGGATGAGATGGTGGTTCAGCCGCGCTGGATGGGCTACTACTGCGAAGATCTGCTGCGCCTCTCCGGGATGCTGCTGACCGTGGTGGGCGTCTACAAAATTATTGAGCGCATCAACCTGCTGTACGTTGACGCGCGCTCGCAATCCCTAAAAGATGAGCTCACTCAGTTGCCCAACCGCCGCTTTTTTATCGATACCATTCGCGAAAAGTCCGGACATGCGTTGGGGCTCATGATCCTGGATATCGATTTTTTTAAGAAAATCAACGATACCTGGGGCCACCTGGTGGGGGATGAAGTGTTATTTTCCCTGGGGAAACAGCTGGCGAAACTGACCAGCGAGCAGGTCCTGCCGGCGCGTATCGGTGGGGAAGAGTTTGCCATTATCGTCGATGGCCTGTCGGAGCCTGAGCTGCACGATCTGGCGCAGGCGATCCTCGACAATGCCCGCACCATCCTGATCAATCATCAAACACCGCTGTCGATCAGCATTGGCGTTGGAACCTGGCGGCCGGGCGAAGTTCAGGAGACGTTTATCCGCAAAGTCGACGAGGCGTTGTACAAGGCCAAGCACAACGGGCGCGGGCGCGTGGAGTGGGCGTAATATTCCGACACGGCAGGTTAGGCCTGCTGCGCGCTGCGGCAGTGTCGCCGATACTCTGACGGCGAACGCTCGGTGTAGCGTTTGAAGACCCGGCAAAAATAGTTGCTGTCGACAAAGCCGCAGTTATGGGCGATCTCTTTCACCTTCAGGTCATAGCCGCGCAGCAGCTGTTTTGCCTTTTCAAGACGCACCCGGGTCAGATATTCGTTAAATCCCACCGAGCCTGATTTCTGAAAAATATGCGAAAGATAGTTGGGCGTGATGTGAAAACGTCTGGCCACTGATTCCCGCGTCAGCGGCAGGCTCAGATTTTCCTCGAGATAGTCCTGAACGGCAAGAAACAGATCCCGGCTGCGACTGACGCGCATTTCCAGCCCAACCAGCTGTTCGCGACAGTGGCTCAGTAGCGCGGCGACCACCAGCCGGGCGGTCAGCGGATCGGGCTGCAGGCTGACTTCATTCAGGCTCAGCAGCAGGTAAGAGCCCACGCGCGGCCCGAGGCGGGCAACGCTTTGCTTCTCCGTGTGCAGGCTTTTCCCGTCCCAGCGCTGAATACTGAATCCCAGTTTCTGCCGGCCAAACAGGATACTCAGGGTAGTGGCCGGGCCGGTCCACTGCGGCAGCGTCCACTTTCCCGCCTGCACGTAGAGTACCTGCAGCGCGGTTAACGTCGAAGCGGCTAGCGGCAGCCCCTGTTCATTAAGCTGACCCTCCAGCACAATTTCCAGACGTGGAAACGGTACGTTGAAGGCAAGGGCAGGCACGGAGATATCCGGCTCAGGAAATCTCACCTGTAAGCGATCTTTTTGACCGATTAACCGATGCAGTATATCCGGCAGATCTTCAATCATTCTTTGCCCTCAGCATGCGCATTATCCTGTTGATGATAATTTATTTTTTCCTCCCCGGCAGCGTTTGTTAAGCCATTTTGCGCGGTGGATTCCCGGTCAGCTACAGCACAGGCATCGCCGAAAACGTGATTGTTGACGCCCATCACACTTTGTTGGCTCGCGTACGTATGTCCAGTTTTTCGTAGCGCTCGCCTCCTGTCATGCCGCGGATGGACCAGTAGAGTTTGTTTGTGTTATCGGAACGTTAAAAAGGAACGCAACATGAACTCATCATCAGCTAGCTTTCTCGATGCGTTAGGCGCCAGCCTGGCGCTCAGCGCGCAAATGAAACACGAGCTCGACACCCTCGGCTACACCGTTGTGCATAATGTCGTTGACGCCCAGTGGCTGAGCGAAATGCGACGGCTAATTGATACCCTGGTCGAGCGCGAAGGCGACAATCTGGCGATGGAACATCATCAGGAAGCGACCGCGACGCGGATCGCCAACCTGGTGAATAAGGGGGTTATCTGGGAGAAAGTCTGGGCTCATCCGCTGATCCTCTCCGCCTGCCGCTATATCTTCAACGGCGATTTTAAAGTCTCCAGCCTCAACGCGCGCGAGGCGTTATATAACGGCGGCCACCAGCCGCTGCACGCCGACTGGAAAAAGCCGCGCCCGGATTTTCCCAAAGTCCACCTGGTGAATACCATCTGGGCGATAGACGATTTGAGCGCCGCCAACGGCGCACCGCGGATTATCCCCGGTACCCACCTGCGTCCTGAGCTCCCGGAAGAGGTACTGGCCGACCCGGAGCAGGCCCACCCTGATGAAATCGTGTTTGCTGCGCCGGCCGGGAGCGTGATGATTTACAACGCTCACGCCTGGCACGGCGGCACGCGTAATCGTGAGGGCAGCAGACGACGGGTGCTGCATGGGTTATACATCGATCGCGCGGATACGCCGCAGCAGGACCAGCGGCGCTGGCTGACGCCCGAGACGGCCAGCCGCCTGACGCCAGCGCAAAAGTGGTTGCTGGATGTAGAGTAAGGCCTGTCGCCGGTCAGGGAAGTTCAACATAGACGACCGGCTTTTTCATGATGCTTTTCACGGCCTCGACGATCTGCTGCGGCTGCAGCAGGAAGCTCTTGATGCTGGTTTTAATCGTCCGCAGGCCGCGAAAGCGCTGGGCGTCGTCAATTTCGATATCCGTCACCAGCAGCACCACTTCGGCGCGGGCGATATCTTCTGCGGTAATGCGATTTTCAACGCCGAGCGCGCCCTGAGTTTCCACCTTAAGATGCCATTTTTCATGATGACCGACCTTTTCCAGCCGTTCGGCAGCCATATAGGTGTGCGCCACTCCGCTGACGCAGGCGGTGACGGCGATAATATTGAAGTCCATAACATCCTCCTGGCGTTAACCGCCGATAGTGACGTGGAATCCGGCCGCTTCGGCCATTACCCGATAAGGTTGAATGTCCGCTTCGTCAGGCGCTTTCACCCTGGCCAGCGCCCAGGGTTTGCCCAGCAGACGGTATTTGGGCTCGCCGTATTGATGAAATGGCAGCAGGTGCAATTCTGTAAGATTAAAAGGTGCGAGAAAGTTCAGAATCTGGCGAAAATTATCGACGCTCATGGTATAGCCCGGGATCAGCGGCACGCGTGGGATGAGGTTGATCTCTCTAGCCGCCAGCTGGCGAAAATTATCCAGTACCCGCGGCTGATTGATTCGCAGTAGCGACAATGCCCGCTCAGGTTCCATGATTTTAAAATCAAATAACACCTCGTCGCAGGCTTCAGCCACCGGTAAAAAACGGTTAAAGGGCCCGTCGCCAGCGGTTTCGATGGCGGTGCGGATCCCCCACTGGCGCAGGCGCTGGAGAAAGCGGGCGGCAAATTCGGCCTGCATGAGCACTTCACCGCCGGAGAGGGTGACACCGCCGCCGGAGGCGCGGAAGAAGACTTCATCCTTCAGCACCTCCTGAAGGAGGTTATCCAGCGTCATGTCGCGACCGATCTGCTCCCATGCCCCGGAGGGACACTCGGCGACATCCTGTTGGCAGCGGGCGCAACCCAGGCATTTACTCTGCCGGCGCAGGGTCTGGATCCTGGGTGACATTGACTCCGGGTTGGCGCACCACGGGCAGGTGTGGGGGCAGCCTTTGAAAAAGACCACCGTGCGGATCCCCTGGCCATCATTGAGCGAGTAGCGCTGCAGATTAAAAATGCGCGCCCGGTCGGCGCGCGTCTCCATCACCTCACAGCTGATGCGCGGTGCGGCGGATAATGTCATCCTGAATCTCCTTCGACAGCTCAACAAAGAAGGCGCTGTAGCCCGCGACGCGCACCACCAGGCCGGCAAAGTCCTGCGGCCGTTGCTGCGCTTCACGCAGGGTGTCGGCATTGACCACGTTAAACTGAATATGCTGCAGCTTGAGCTTGCAGAAAGCCTGTAAAAAGTCTGCCAGCTTGTTTAGCCCGCCGTCGCCGGCCAGCGTCGCCGGGGTGAATTTAACGTTGAGCAGCGTACCGTTCGACAGCAGATAGTTATCCAGCTTGCTGACTGATTTCAGCACCGCCGTCGGCCCCTGGGCATCCTGGCCGACCATTGGCGACAGGCCGCCGTCCGCTAACTGTTCGCCAGCCAGCCGCCCGTCCGGGGTAGCCCCCACCACCGAGCCCAGCGGCACGTGCGCCGAGACGGTATAGGAGCCGGGCGTAAAACGCCCGCCGCGCGGATTCAGATATTGTTCCACCTCTTTGCAGTAAAAGCGCAGCAGATCGGCGCTGATATTATCGACGTCGTCGATATCGTTGCCGTATTTTTCAAAACGGTTGATCAACCGGGCGCGGATTTTCTCTCCCTCTGGCGTCTGGAAGTTGGCTTTCAGTACCGCCATCAGTTGGTCAAAGCTAAGGCGCTGCTGGTCAAAGACCATCCCCTTCAGGGCATAAAGCGAATCGCTCAGGTTGGCGATCCCGATGCCCTGGACGCCGGAGAAGTTATAGCGCGCTCCGCCGGCGGTGATGTCTTTACCGTGCTGCACGCAATCTTTAATGAACGAGGAGAGGAGAGGCACCGGCGCCCAGTCGCGATGGCCGATATCGCAGATATTGCTGCCCTCGACCATCAGCTTGATGTAATAGCGAATTTTGTCGCGCATCTGGCGGATAAGCCCTTCCCAGCTGACCTCCGGTTGCCCTTCATTTTCCTGCAGGACAAGTTCCATGACCTTCAGCAGGTTGAACATGGCGATATCATGCAGGCCGTAGGTGCGGCCGGGGATCGACAACTCGACGCAGCCGACCACCGCGTAGTCGCGGGCGTCTTCCAGCGACACGCCACGATTGAGGAAGGCGGGGACCACCACCTCGTCGTTGAAAATCTGTGGAATGCCGGTGCCCAGGCGGATGGTTTCGGCGGTTTTACGCAGGAACGGGCGGTCAATCAGCTCGTTCACCCGCACGCCAAGATTCGGCTGCGGCAATTGCACGTTTTGATAGGCATCGAGGCATAAAAATGACAGCACGTTGACCGCGCTGCGCCCGGTTTCCGTTAGCCCACCGAGCAGGGCGGTATACCCGGTGGGAAAACCGGCGAAATAGCGTGCGCTACTGGAGGAGCGCAGCAGCACGATGTCGTTGCATTTTACCCAAAGCGACTCCAGCAGCTCCTTGAGCGACGCCGGATCCTGTCCTTGATTCAGCGACGCCTGATAAAACGGCAGCATGTACTGGTCAAAACGGCCGAGCGAAATGGAGCTGGCATTGGATTCGTACTGCAGAATGATGTTCATATACCAGAACAGCTGGCAGGCCTGGGGGAAGTCCGTTGGCCGGTGCTGCGCATTGTGGCGCGAAATCGCGGCGATGGTTAACAGCTCCCGCTGACGCTGCGGATCCTGACAGTGTCCAGCCATCTCCTCGGCCAGCGCGGCGTAGCGCAGAATATGGCGCTGAGAGGCCTCCAGCAGGATCAATACCGCCTGATAAAAAGGGTTATCAGGCTGCCGGTCGCAGTGTGATTGCATCTCCGCAACCAGCGCGTCCAGGCCATTATTCAACAGGTGCGGATAGTCGATAATGATATGGCCCTGGCCTTTATCGGTCTGGTTCACGCTGAATATTTGGGTGCTGACGGCGGCTTTGACCTCGTCGGTCATCTGGCCGTTGATGAAATCTTTCATTGAGCGCTTTTCCCAGTAGGGGAACAGCGTTTCCCGATAGACGCGCTTATCTTCTTCGCTTATCGCGAAGCGGTCCTGCGGTCGGGTCGGGAAGGTGTCAAGCTCGTTAAGCAGCCAGTAGGGATCCATCTCCGGCGACATAATGCCGGCCCGCGGTTTGATGGTACGGTTGCCGGCAATCAGTTCATCATCACGAATCGAAATGTCTACCTTATCGAGGATCCAGGCGGTGGCCTTCGCCCGGCGAATAATCACCGGCTCGCCCTCCGTTTGCCGATGGCTGGCGGTATACAGCAGGGCGCGTTCAAGTGATATTTCGCGCGGTTGGGCGAACAGGCTGGCTTTCAGGCGTTGAGTACGATTCGTCATGACAAACTCCATGTTGTGGCGAAGGGCGCGCGGGCGCCCCTTTTAAGGCTTCAGGCTCGTTGGGAAAGGTGGCTGTCTATCTTGTTCATGATGGCGTCGGCGCGTTTGACCGCATCGCTGATATTGACGCGTACGATAGTTTTCCCGGCAAAACGCTCTTCGAATTTGATACCGATATCTTTGGTCAGAATGACCATATCGGCGGCGGCGATCTCTTCCGCGGTCAGCTCGTTTTCAATGCCGATAGAACCCTGGGTTTCAACTTTGACCTGCCAGCCTTTGGCCTTAGCGGCGCTTTCTAACGATTCGGCGGCCATATAGGTGTGAGCCACACCCGACGGGCAGGCGGTGACAGCGATAATGTGGGTCATAATCTGTTCCTTCCAGTCTGTTAGTTAATTTCAAAATCAAGGTCTAATTCGTCGTCGGCTTTGGCGTCAGACGATTTCTTTTTAGCCAGCGCTTTCAGCACAATGACGCAGGCGGCGCTGACGCAGGCGCCGACCAGCAGCGCGGCGATAAAGCCGAGTTTGCCCTGGACCACCGGCAGCACGATGAGCCCGCCCCAGCCGGCGTAACACTGGGCGCCCAACAGCGCCGCGGTGACGCAGCCGCTGGCCGCGCCAATCATATTGGCCGGAATAACGCGCAGCGGGTCGGCAGCGGCAAAGGGAATCGCCCCTTCGGTGACCCCGACGCAGCCCATCACCAGCGCCGCTTTGCCGGTTTCCCTCTCTTCGGCGGTGAAATATTTGCGGCCGATCAGCGTCGCCAGTCCCATCCCCAGCGGCGGTACGGCGATGCCGACGGCGGCGATAGCCACTACGCTATAGACCCCCTGTGAAACGCAGATCAGCATGAAGGCGTAGGCCACTTTGTTCACCGGGCCGCCCATATCAAACGCCAGCATCAGGCCCATAATGATGGCCAGCACCACGATGCTGCCTTCGCGCATGCCCTGCAGCCAGTTGGTCAGGTTTGCCGTGAGCGCGCCTACCGGTTCGCCGAGCCCCCACATCATGATCCCGGCAGTAATAAAGGTGCCGATGATGGGAATAATGAATATCGGCATCACCGAGCGCAGCACCTTGTGGACCGGTATTTTTTTCAGGTAATAGACCACCAGACCGCCGATCATCCCAGCGATCAGCGCGCCAAAGAAGCCGGCGCCGAAGCTGTTACCTACCCAGGCGCCGATGGCGCAGGGGGCCAGCGCGGCGCGGTCGGCGATGGAGTAGCCAATGTAGGCGGCGAGAAAAGGGACCATCAGCGTCAGGCCGGCGACGCCAATATCAAACAGTTTCTTCAGGTTGGGATCAGTGGCGGCATCCGGAACCGCACCTTTGCCATACAACATGACGGACACCGCCAGCAGGATCCCGCCGGAGACCACGAAGGGGATCATATGTGACACGCCGGTCATCAGATGCTGGCGAGTATTTTTTAGTATTTGCACCAGTTCGTTCATTGCTTGCTCCTGAGCGCTGTAGGGCCCGTGACAGTATTGATGGCTCAACATTAGAAAAAGGGCGCCGCATAAAACAGTAGAGAAAAAGTGCATTTACTGGATATTTGTAAGGTTAGAAAAGAATTGCGATCCACCTCAAATCTTAGTGATGACAGGAGGAGTGAGCGCTAAAAGGGTGGAATTGTGATGGCGGGCATAAAAAAGTATCGTGTGTACAATAGTCCAGTAATTGCCAGTTTTGTCACCTAGTCCACTTGACCATCTTTCATTACCTTTTGGGGAATTAATGGATTACTCAGGAGGAAGGCGATGGCTCTGGTCATTGAATTTACATGTGATTTGCCCAACGGCGTGCATGCGCGTCCGGCCAGTCTGGTCGAAACGCTGTGTAACCGTTTTTCATCGGCAATTGAGTGGCGGAACCTGCGCTGCGATACCGGTGGCAATGCCAAAAGCGCGTTGGCGGTCATCGGCACGAACACCCTGAAGGGCGACACCTGCCAGCTGCTTATCAGCGGCGAAGATGAAGCCGAGGCTTACGCCGCGTTAACGGCCTTTCTGCGTGATGAATTTCCTCACTGCGACGCGCCGCTGCCTACGGCACAAGCGCTGGACGTCCAGCCGGTGCCGGAGTCACTCTCACGCCTGAACCCGACGCTGTTCCATGCCAGTCCGGTCTGCGCCGGCAGCGCGGGGGGCAGACTCATCCATCTAAAATCCCGCGATTTGCACGAGCTTGGCGCACTGCCCGTCGCCAGCAGTCCTGAACAGGAGCAGGCGGCACTGGATAACGGCCTGCGCCTGCTGGTGAAAGATATCGAACTGCGGCTGCTGGACAATGACGGTACCGCCAGCGCGATACTGGAAGCTCACCGTTCGCTGGCGACGGATGCCTCGCTGCGCCAGCATCTGCTCGGCGGGATCCTCACCGGTCTCAGCTGCGCCCAGGCGATCGTCGCCACCAGCGACCACTTCTGCGCCCAGTTCCGCGATTCCGGCAGCAGCTATCTGCAGGAGCGAGTGCTGGATGTGCGCGATGTCTGCTTCCAGCTGTTGCAGCATATCTATGGCGAAGCCCGTTTCCCGGCGCCGGGTCAACTGCGGGAAGCCGCCATTTGCCTTGCCGACGAACTCACCCCCAGCCAGTTCCTCGAACTGGATAAAACGCATCTCAAAGGGCTGCTGCTGCGCAGCGGCGGCACTACGTCGCACACCGTGATCCTTGCCCGCTCATTCAATATCCCGACCCTGGTGGGGGTTGACCTCGACGCACTGTTGCCCTGGGAGGATACTCAGGTGCAGATCGACGGCAACGCCGGGCTGCTGGTGGTCGACCTGAGTCCGGCGGTGGCGCGCTACTATCAGCAGGAGTCGTGGGTTCAGGCGCAGATCCAGCAACAGCAGCAGGTATGGCTGGATAAGGCGGGGCAGACGGAAGACGGTATCCGCGTCGAGATCGCGGCGAACATCGCCCATTCGGTAGAGGCGGTGGCGGCCTTCAACAACGGCGCGCAGTCGGTTGGCCTGTTCCGCACGGAGATGCTCTATATGGACCGGCCCGGCGCGCCATCGGAAGACGAACTCTACAACATTTTCTGCCAGGCGCTGGAGCCTGCCGCCGGGCGCAGCATTATCGTGCGGACTATGGATATCGGCGGTGATAAGCCGGTGGCCTACCTCAACATTCCGGCGGAAAATAACCCTTTCCTCGGCTACCGCGCGGTGCGCATCTATGAAGAGTACCAGGCGCTGTTTCATACTCAGCTGCGGGCGATTCTACGCGCTTCGGCGCACGGCTCGCTGAAGATCATGATCCCGATGATTTCCTCAATGGAAGAGATCCTGTGGGTGAAAGAGCGGTTGGCGGAGGCCAAACAGTCGCTGCGCGTCGAACAGATCCCGTTTGATGAAAAAATCCCGCTGGGCATCATGCTGGAGGTGCCGTCGGTGATGTTCATCATCGATCAGTGCTGCGAAGAGGTGGACTTCTTTAGCATCGGCAGCAATGACTTAACGCAGTATCTGCTGGCGGTCGATCGCGATAATGCGAAAGTGACGCGCCATTACAACAGTCTCAACCCGGCCTTCCTGCGTGCGCTGGACTATGCCGTGCAGGCGGCGCACCGGCAGGGGAAATGGATCGGCCTGTGCGGCGAGCTGGGGGCCAAAGGTTCGGTGCTGCCGCTGCTGGTCGGCCTCGGCCTGGATGAACTGAGCATGAGCGCGCCGGCGATCCCGGCGACTAAAGCGCGTCTGGCGCAGATGGACAGCCGCGCCTGCCGTCAGCTGCTGAATCAGGCGATGCAGTGCCGTACCTCGCTGGAAGTGGAGCATCTGTTGGCCCAGTTCCGCATGCGCCAGCAGGATGTGCCGTTGATTAGCCGCCAGTGCATCACCCTCAACAGTGACTGGCGCAGCAAGGAGGAGGTGCTGAAGGGGATGACGGATAACCTGCTGCTGGCCGGGCGCTGCCGCTATCCACGCAAGCTGGAGGCCGATCTCTGGGCCCGCGAGGCGGTGTTCTCCACCGGGCTGGGCTTCAGTTTTGCCATTCCGCATAGTAAATCCGAGCATATTGAGCAGTCGACCATTAGCGTCGCCCGCCTGGCGCAGCCGGTGAAGTGGGGTGATGAAGAAGCGCAGTTTGTGATTATGCTGACGCTAAACAAGCATTCGGCGGGCGACCAGCATATGCGCATCTTCTCGCGCCTGGCGCGGCGCATTATGCACGCCGAGTTCCGCCAGGCGCTGGTTTCCGCAGAGAGCAGCGAGGCTATCGCGCAACTGCTGCGCCGCGAGCTGGAGTTGTGATCGGTTATCCGGCCCGCGCCGCTGGCCTGAGCCCGTGGATGCTGGTGGAGGTGGCGACGAGCCTCTCCCTATGTGCTCCCGGTGCCAGGAGAGACTTAACGCAGAAGACATATCGGGAGCGCCATCTGCCCGGACATAACACAGAACAACCGTTTTTCCGGGGCGAAACCGTTGCAAACTGATAACTATATCGATTAATCCAGCTCTGACCGTCAGTCGGCCCGCGCAAGCGCCGCACCGCCGGGCGATGGCATCAGGCGCGGAGACGATTTTGTGCCGGGTGGCGGCTGCGCCTAACCCGGCCTACTCACTCCATTATCGTGCCTTTTGTAGCCCAGGTCAGCCGTAGCGCGACCTGTGAGCGGCCGGGATAATTACGCCAAAATAGCCTTGCAGATGGCGTCGCTGACCTGCTGCGTTGACGCGCTGCCCTGCATATCCGGCGTCTTCGGCCCGCTGGCGATCGTCTGCTCAATTGCCGCCAGGATGCCGTTGTGCGCGGCGTGATAGCGCGCATCGCCGTTCCCGAGAAAATCAAGCATCATCGCCCCGGCCCATATGGTGGCGATCGGATTGGCGATATTTTTCCCGTAGATATCCGGCGCTGAACCGTGGACCGGCTCGAACAGCGACGGGAAGGTGCGCTCCGGGTTGAGATTGGCCGATGGCGCAATACCAATGGTACCGGTGCAGGCCGGGCCGAGATCGGAGAGAATATCACCGAACAGATTGGAGCCGACGACCACGTCAAACCGCTCCGGCTGCAGCACGAAGCGGGCGCAGAGAATATCGATATGCTGCTTGTCCCAGCGGATCTCGGGATAGTTTTTGGCCATCTCCTCCACCCGCTCATCCCAGTAGGGCATGCTGATGGCCAGCCCGTTGGATTTCGTCGCCGAGGTCAGCGTTTTGCGCGGGCGGCTTTGCGCCAGCTCGAAGGCGTAGCGCAGGATACGGTCAACGCCCCGGCGGGTAAAGATCGACTCCTGAATCACCACTTCATGCTCGGTGCCTTCATTGGCGCGCCCGCCCAGAGCGGAATATTCGCCTTCGGTGTTCTCGCGCACCACGTAGAAATCGATATCGCCAGCCTTTTTCCCCGCCAGCGGGCAGGGGACGCCGGGGAACAGGCGCACCGGGCGCAGGTTGACGTACTGATCGAACTCGCGGCGGAACTTCAGTAGCGACCCCCACAGCGAGATATGATCCGGGACGGTATCCGGCCAGCCGACGGCGCCAAAGTAGATGGCGTCGAACCCCTTTAACTGCTCGCGCCAGTCGTCCGGCATCATCTTACCGTGATGAGCATAATATTCGCAGCTTGCCCACTCCATCTGCTCGAAGCTCAGCGCCAGATCCCACCGCTGCGCGGCGGCTTTCAGTACGCGGATCCCTTCAGGCAGGACTTCTTTGCCAATTCCGTCACCCGGGATGGCGGCAATACGACAGGTTTTTTTCATTCCGGTTCTCACTTTTTAGCGATGATGTTTGACCACCTGCTTATCCTATAATTGACTGATTCATAATTAATCACGCTAAATGGTGAAACATAAAACACAGATCATGAATAATCTGCCGCTGCTGAATGATTTACGCGTCTTTATGCTGGTCGCCCGCCGGGCCGGGTTTGCCGCCGCCGCTGAGGAGCTGGGCGTATCGCCGGCTTTTGTCAGCAAGCGGGTTTCGCTGCTGGAGCAAACCCTGAATGTGATGTTGCTGCACCGGACCACCCGCCGGGTCACCATTACCGAAGAGGGAGAGCGGATCTACGAGTGGGCGCAGCGCATTCTGCAGGATGTCGATGAGATGATGGACGAGCTCTCCGACGTGCGTCAGGTGCCGCAGGGAACGCTGCGGATTATCAGCAGCTTCGGCTTTGGCCGCCGGGTGGTGGCCCCCGCGCTGTCGGCGCTGGCGCTTCAGTACCCGCAGCTGGAGCTGCGTTTTGATGTCCAGGACCGGCTGGTGGATTTAGTCAATGAAGGGGTGGATCTCGATATTCGCCTCGGCGACGATATCGCGCCGAATCTGATTGCCCGCCAGCTGGCGCGCAATCACCGCGTGCTCTGTGCGTCGCCGCAGTTCCTCGCCCGCCATGCGCCGCCGAAACAGCTGAGCGATCTGGCGGCTCTGCCGCGCCTGGTGATTAAAGAGCGGGATCATCCGTTCGGCGTCTGGCAGCTGCATAGCAAAGAGGGCCAGCACGCCATCAAAGTGACCGGGCCGCTGTCGTCCAACCATGGCGAAATTGTTCATCAGTGGTGTCTGGACGGGCAGGGGATTGCGCTCCGTTCGTGGTGGGACGTCAGGGAGAATATCGCCAGCGGGCATCTGGTGCAGGTGCTGCCGTACTACTGGCAACCGGCCAACGTCTGGGCGGTTTACGTCTCCCGCCTGGCGACGTCGGCTAAAATTCGCACCACCGTGGAGTTTCTGCGCCACTATTTCCAGCAACACTATCCGCAGCATGAGCCGACGGCCAGGGCCGTCGGCAAAGACGATTAAACCCCAAGGCGGTCGCGCAGGCTGTAGTAGGCGGCGCCCATCGCGGTAAAGGGGATACGCAGGCTGCGGCCGCCCGGGAACGGGTAGTGCGGCAGTTTGGCAAAGGCGTCGAAACGCTCGGCGTCGCCGCGCAGCAGTTCCGAAATCAATCGTCCGGCGAGGTGGGTACAGGTGACCCCATGCCCGCTGTAGCCCTGCATGTAGTAGATGTTGCTATCCAGGCGACCAAACTGCGGCATCCGCGACAAGGTCAGCAGGAAGTTGCCCGTCCAGCGGTAGTCAATCTTCACCCCCTGCAGCTGTGGGAAGGTTTTCAGCAGCTTTGGCATAATCAGCCGCTCCACATCGTCCGGGTCGCGGGCGCCGTAGACCACGCCGCCGCCGTACAGCAGGCGGTTATCGCCGGTCAGACGGTAGTAGTCCAGCAGGTAGTTACAGTCTTCCACACAGTAGTTTTTCGGGATCAGCGAGCGGGCGACCTCCTCCGACAGCGGCGCGGTGGTGACCACCTGGGTGCCGCACGGCATGCTGCGCTTCGCCAGCTCCGGCTCCAGTTTGTCACCGAGATAGGCGTTGCCGGCGATGATCACATAGCGGGCAGTGACCTGGCCGCGGGCGGTGCTGACCACTGCCGGGCTGGTGTGCTGGATGCGGGTGACCGGCGACTGCTCATACACCCGGCCGCCGTTCAGGCGAATAGCGTCCGCTTCGCCGATGGCGAGGTTGAGCGGGTGAATATGGCCGCCGCTGTGGTCGAGCAGGGCGCCGACGTAGCGGTCGCTGTCCACTTCGCGACGAATCGCCTCTCTGTCCAGCAGCTCCAGCTGCGTGTTGCCGTAGCGCTCCCAGTTGGCTTTCTGTTCTTCCAGCGTCTCCAGCTGTTTATGGTTCATCGCCACGAACAGGCCGCCCGGTCGGTAATCGCACTGGATCTGATAGCGCTGGATGCGTTCGCGGATAATATCGCCGCCTTCGAACATCATGCTGCCGAGCATTTTCGCCGCATCCGGGCCGTAGTTTTTTTCAATCACGTCGATATCGCGGCTGTAGGAGTTAACCAGCTGACCGCCGTTGCGGCCGCTGGCGCCGAAGCCGATGCGCGCCCCTTCCAGCACCACCACGTCGTAGCCCATTTCGGCAAGATGCAGGGCAGATGAGAGGCCGGTGTAGCCGCCGCCGACGACGCAGACGTCGCAGCTTATCGATTCGTCCAGCGTCGGAAAGGGTTCATATTTGTTGGCGCTGGCGGCGTAATAGCTGGTGGTATGTTCGGTCATGATTAAGACTCCAGGGCAATCCAGATGGTTTTCAGTTCGGTGAATTTTTCCAGGGCGTGTAGCGACTTATCGCGCCCGTTGCCGCTCTGTTTGTAACCGCCGAAGGGGACGGTCATATCACCATCGTTATAGTTGTTGACGAAGACCGAACCGGCCTTCAGGCGGCGGCTCATGCGGTGGGCGCGTGAGAGATCGCGAGTCCATACCGCGGCGCCGAGGCCGTAGTCGCTGTCGTTGGCAAGCCGCAGGGCCTCGTCTTCGCTTTTGAATCGCGTCACCACCAGCACCGGGCCGAAGATCTCTTCCCGGCTGAGGGTGGAAGCCGGGTCGACGTCAATGAAAATGGTCGGGCCGACGGCGGCTGGCCATGGATTTTTCCGCCCATCGAGGAACAGCGTGCTTTTACTTTCGCCGCCGCGAATAAAACTGTGCACGCTGTCGGCATGGGTGTTGTCAATCAGCATGCCCATGGTGGTGTTTGGGTCGAGTGGGTTGCCCGGCTGCCAGTGTTGCGCTTCGGTTTTCAGTCGCGCCAGGAACTCGTCGGCGATGCTCTCCTCCAGCAGCAGGCGGGTGCCGGCGATGCACACCTGGCCCTGGTTGTAGAAGATGCCGCCGGCGGTGGCGCTGACCGCTTTTTGCAGATCCGGGCAGTCGGCGAAGACGATGTTGGCGCTCTTGCCGCCCGCTTCCAGCCAGACGCGCTTCATATTGCTGTCGCCGGCGTCTTTCAGCAGCTGCTTGCCGGTGCGGGTGGAGCCGGTAAAAGTAATGACCTCCACGTCAGGATGCAGGGCGAGCGCCTGTCCGGCCTCGTGACCAAAGCCGCTGACCACGTTCAGCACGCCGTCCGGCAGGCCAGCCTCTTTCGCCAGCCCGGCGAGGCGCAGGGCGGTGAGCGGCGATTTTTCCGACGGCTTAAGGATCACGCTGTTGCCTGCCGCCAGCGCCGGACCGAGCTTCCAGCAGGCCAGCAGCAGCGGGAAGTTCCATGGCACCACCGCGGCGATGACGCCAATCGGTTCGCGGACGATCATCGCCAGCTCGTTGCTGCCGGTGGGGGCCACTTCGCCATAGACTTTATCCAGCGCTTCGGCATACCAGCGGATGGCGCGGGCGGCGCCGGGAATATCGTCGCGCAGGCTGTGGCGAATCGGTTTGCCGGTATCCAGCGTTTCCAGCAGCGCCAGCTCTTCGCGGTGGGCCTCCATCAGGTCGGCGAAGCGTGTGAGAACCGCTTTACGCTGCGCGGGGGCGGCCTGTGACCAGTCGCCGTTATCAAAGACCCGGCGCGCGGCCTTCACCGCCAGCTCGACGTCGGCTTTTTTGCCGCGGGCGACATGGGCTAACGTTTGCTGCGCGGCAGGGTCAATGGTTTCAAAGGTGGTATTATCGACCGCGGCGCAATATTCGCCGTTAATAAATAATCGTGTTTCAATGGCCAGGCTTTTCGCTTTTTCCTGCCAGTAAGCCAGGTGCTGAAAATTCATCATGACTCCTTAAAAACATTATCGGCAAATTAATCATTTCGGCGTTTTCAGGCTGCACGGGGGCGCTGCGCCAGGCGCAGGGCATCGTGAATCCCCGGAGTTGAATACCGTTTTATTGCCCTAAATTTCGGCAGGTTGTCTGCATGCCGAATAATTCAGGGACGAGTCGCCATTCACGGCGTTAATTATTTCAGGGCCAGCAGGAAATAGGATTCCCTTCCGGCACAAACGTTATGACGGCGAGTTTTTCGCGGCGACGAAAATAAAATTTCCGCCGTCGCAGGTCTGAAGAAAGCCTGAACCTCGTTCAGGCTAACTATTCAGAATGTGGTGGGGGTGTGGGCACTGATGATGCGGCAGATGCCTGCCGAGGTGTTGCTGAAGCTGTGCGGGATGCCGGTGTTAATGGCATAGCTCTGTCCAGCCACCAGGTGGTACGACTGACCGTTAATGGTCAGCACGATCTCCCCCTCCAGTATGGTGCCTATCTCCTCACCCTGATGCTTAATCCTCTCCCCGGTCGTGGTTCCAGGCTGGTAAGTTTCAAAAATCATCGCCAGCGTACGGTTCGGATTTCCGTTATGAACCAGCTTCATGGAAACGCCCTGACTGCCCATTTCGATAAGGTCATCCTGATTAATGACCACCTGGGGTTCGTCCGGCTTTTCGGGTTCAGAAAAGAATTCCGAGAGCGACAGCCCATAGACTTTCAGCAGCTTTTGCAGCGTACTGATGGCGGGACTGACTTTGTCCTGCTCTATGGTGCTGATGGCACTATGTGTTAACCCAGACAGTTCGGCGGCACGACGCTGCGAGAGACCCAGCTGTTGGCGGATCTCTGACAGACGTTTCCCTGGCGCCAGTCCGTCATCGCTCATATTTGCATTTCCTTAACGGTAGTGGTCAGCGCCGCCGCTTTTCAGCATGATGGCCCTGACAGGCGGTGATAAAACCATCAAACAACATACGCGACAGGGCGTATTCGCTACTGTTCCATTCAGGATGCCACTGTACGCCCAGCGCGAAAGGGTGATCGTTCACGCTGACCGCTTCCACCAGTCCATCCGGCGCTCGCGCCTCCACGCGCAGCTGCGGACTCAGGGTTTTTGCCCCTTGTCCGTGTAGCGAGTTTACCCAAAACGTGTTGCAGCCCGGTATCAATTGCGACAGCAATCCTCCTTCCTGAACCTCAACCTGATGGGACGGGGCATACTGCTGCTCGACGGGCAGTTCAGGATCTTCGCGATGCTCCAGCAGCTCAGGCTGCTCGAACAGACGACGATACAGAGTCCCACCGGTGGCGACAACCAGTTCCTGCAGTCCACGACAGATGGCGAAAATGGGGATGCGCCTTTCGAGTGCGGCGTTAATCAGCGCCATGCTCAGAAGATCACGCCCGGGGTCGGCGTCAGGCTCATCGCCGTTTTCACCATAAAGGTGCGGCTGCACGTTACTGGGGCTGCCTGGCAGGTATATCCCGTCCAGTTTATCGACTAACGCGTTCAGCAGCTCCGGCTCCGCCAGCGCATGCGGCAGGGCGATCGGCAGTCCGCCGGCGTTAACAATTGCATTCAGGTACTTTTCTTGCAAGGTCTGGGTCTGGTGACCCTTAAGCCTGTTTCTACACATCACGACGCCAATAACTGGCTTGTACATTATATTTTCCATGATCGCCCTCACAAAGTGGACTAAATTATGACCGCTATAGCGGGTTTAACGGCCATATCGTTCAATATTTTCTCAATCTAGCAGTGGAAATAGCCCTTTGCAAACTTAATTTAACATTTGACAAACAATTTATTTGCATACACAGTCGATGGGGTGGACATTATATTTAACGGTCTGAGTGCAGGACCGAAACCAAACCAACGGCGGTGAATCATGGAAACCAATATCGTAGAAGTTGAGAATTTTGTTCAGCAAACGGAAGAGAGACGGGTCAGCGCGTTCGCGAAAGAAGTGAAGCGCTACCTCGAAACCTACCCTGATACCCAATATGTCGATGTCCTCCTCACTGATCTGAACGGCTGCTTCCGCGGCAAGCGCATCCCCGTTGCCGGCCTGAGCAAGCTGGAGAAAGGCTGTTATTTTCCGGCCTCGGTGTTTGCGATGGATATTCTCGGCAACGTTGTGGAAGAGGCCGGTCTGGGCCAGGAGATGGGCGAGCCGGATCGCAGCTGCATCCCGGTGCCCGGTACCTTAACGCCTTCAGCGGCCGATCCGCAGTCGATAGCCCAGGTACAGCTGACCATGGTTGATGAAGATGGCGCTCCCTTTGACGTTGAGCCGCGGAACGTACTCAACCGCCTCTGGCAGCAGCTGCGCCAGCGCGGGCTGTTCCCCGTGGTAGCGGTAGAGCTGGAGTTCTATTTACTGGACCGCAAACGCGATGCCGAAGGCTACCTGCAGCCGCCGTGCGCGCCGGGCACCGACGATCGCAACACCCAAAGCCAGGTCTACTCGGTCGATAACCTGAACCACTTTGCCGACGTGCTCAACGACATCGACGAGCTGGCGAAACTGCAGCTGATCCCCGCCGACGGCGCGGTGGCCGAAGCCTCGCCGGGCCAGTTTGAAATCAACCTCCACCATACCGATAACGTGCTGGACGCCTGCGATGATGCGCTGGCGTTAAAACGTCTCGTGCGTTTAATGGCGGAGAAGCATAAGATGCACGCCACTTTTATGGCCAAGCCTTATGAAGAGCATGCGGGCAGCGGGATGCATATCCACATCAGCATGCTGAACAATAAAGGGGAAAACGTGCTGGTGGACGGCGACGGGGAAGACTCCGCGCTGCTCAAACGCGCGCTGGCCGGGATGATCGATCTGATGCCGGCCTCGATGGCGCTGCTGGCGCCGAACGTGAACTCGTATCGCCGCTTCCAGCCGGGGATGTATGTCCCGACGCAGGCTTCCTGGGGCCATAACAACCGTACCGTGGCGCTGCGGATCCCGTGCGGCGAGCGGCAGAACCACCGCGTGGAGTATCGCGTGGCGGGAGCGGACGCCAACCCGTATCTGGTGATGGCGGCGATTTTCGCCGGTATCCTGCACGGGCTGGATAACCCTCAGCTGCCTTTGCAGGAAGAGGTGGAAGGTAACGGCCTGGAACAAGAAGGGCTGCCGTTCCCGATCCGTCAGAGCGACGCGCTGTGGGAGTTTATGCAGAACGATCACCTGCGTGAGCGTCTCGGCGAGCGTTTCTGCCACGTTTTCCATGCCTGCAAGCATGATGAATTATTGCAGTTTGAGCGTCTTATCACAGAAACTGAAATTGAGTGGATGTTGAAAAACGCCTGATGGTCGCCCCGCGAGGGGCGCATGAGTTGAGTCATGAGTAGCATCATACGGCCTGAGCGGAGCCTGGTCGTCCTTTTTGCTGGGAGCCCAGCCATTTCCCGGATGTCGCGTTAAGGAGCGCAGGCGGCAACGGGGCTTCAGTTAACGACACAGTGTGTGACGAGGAAATGAGATGATGCAGATGTTCAAATATCCGCAGGGAGAGGGAGGCCGCTCAGGCCGCATTGGATGCCAGCCAGCAACCGCTCACCGGTCCGTCTTACCCTTTTATTTATGCCTTACCCCCTTGCTAAGCAGGTTTGTCACGCGAACGTTGTGCCCGCAAACTGTTATCCGCAAGGGGGGAATGGTCGATGGCAATTAATCTTCCTGCGCATAACGCCGCTCAGGCGGGCAGACCGCGTCTGCGTAAATCCCTCAAACTCTGGCAAGTGGTGATGATGGGGCTCGCCTATCTGACGCCGATGACGGTGTTTGATACCTTCGGCATTGTCTCCGGCATCAGCAACGGCCACGTCCCGGCGTCGTATTTGCTGGCGCTGGCTGGCGTGCTGTTCACCGCCATCAGCTACGGCAAACTGGTGCGCCAGTTCCCGGAAGCCGGCTCTGCCTACACCTACGCGCAAAAATCCATCAGCCCGCACGTCGGCTTTATGGTCGGCTGGTCGTCGCTGCTGGATTATCTGTTCCTGCCGATGATCAACGTCCTGCTGGCGAAGATCTATCTCTCGGCGCTGTTCCCGGAAGTGCCGCCATGGGTGTGGGTGGTGACCTTTGTCGCCATTCTGACCGCCGCGAACCTGAAAAGCGTTAACCTGGTGGCCAACTTCAACACCCTGTTCGTGCTGGTGCAGATCTCGATTATGGTGGTGTTTGTCATTCTGGTGGTCCAGGGGCTGCACAAAGGCGAGGGGGTAGGGACCGTCTGGTCGCTGCAGCCGTTTATCAGCCAGAATGCGCATCTGATCCCGATTATTACCGGGGCGACCATCGTCTGCTTTTCGTTTCTCGGCTTCGACGCGGTGACCACGCTGTCGGAAGAGACGCCTGACGCCGCGCGGGTGATCCCGAAGGCGATTTTTCTCACCGCGATGTACGGCGGCATTATTTTCATCGTCGCGTCGTTCTTTATGCAGCTGTTTTTCCCTGATATTCATCGCTTTAAAGACCCGGACGCCGCGCTGCCGGAGATTGCGCTGTACGTGGGCGGCAAGCTGTTCCAGTCAATTTTCCTCTGCACCACCTTTGTTAACACCCTGGCGTCCGGCCTGGCGTCCCATGCCAGCGTCTCCCGTCTGCTGTACGTGATGGGCCGCGATAACGTCTTCCCGGAGCGCATTTTCGGCTATGTGCATCCGAAATGGCGAACCCCGGCGTTGAACGTGATTATGGTGGGTATTGTCGCGCTGTCGGCGCTGTTCTTCGACCTGGTGACCGCCACCGCGTTGATTAACTTCGGCGCGCTGGTGGCCTTCACCTTCGTTAACCTGTCGGTGTTCAACCACTTCTGGCGGCGCAAAGGGTACAACAAAACCTGGAAGGATCGACTGCACTATCTGCTGCTGCCGATGGTCGGGGCGTTGACGGTAGGGGTGCTGTGGATCAACCTCGAGGCCACTTCCCTGACGCTCGGTCTGGTGTGGGCGGCGCTTGGTCTGCTGTATCTGGCTTATCTGACCCGACGCTTCCGTAAACCGCCGCCGCAGTTCGATGCCGCCAAGGCGGAGCAGGCCTGGGAGTCCTAGAGCCTGACGCAGAAACCGAACAAAGGCAGGCCCGCAGGCCTGCCTTTGTTATGGCATCGGTAAGGGACAGTACAGGATGGTAAAGAAATCAGCAGAAAACGGCGGAGAACGGAAGGTATTATTTCTTCTTTTTATGGACAGGTAACTGACTGGCGCGCCGCTCTTTGAGGTACGACACCAGACTGTAGATGGCGACGCCCAGCAGCGCCACCGCGACGATAAAGAGAATAAGACCCGACATAGACCAACCTAAAATTCTGTTTAGAAAGGGAAAAAGATACAGGGCTCAGTTGAAGATAACATCGGGATATGTCTGAAAGATGACGCCTCATCGCGGGAATATCCGCCGCAGGGGTTGTGATAAAATATTTCCCGCAGGAATGTGAAAGCCTGGGTTTCAGCTGAAAGGGCGTAACACTCCGTTAAGTGATTTTACAGAAGTGCGGCCAGCAGCGGGTTACGCTGACCGCGAATTAGAATGATCTGAGAGCAAGACATGTATAAGAAAACCCTCAGCCTGCTGGGCGTGGCGCTGGCGCTGACGGCCTTCGCCAGTCAGGCTGAAAATGAACGTCAGGCGATCCGCGAGCGGATCGTGGAGCAGGTCCTGAAACCGTGTGAAGGTAAAAAAGCGGGCGATAAGGTGGTGATCACCGATCGCCGCGGCGGTGAGCACGAGGCGATCTGTACCCTGGCGGCGGTTCCACTGCCGGAGTGAGTTAGCGATATCGCGGCGCCGGTTGCCCGGTTCGCGCGCTGGTAAACAACGCCAGTCGCGTCTGCTCGAAAGCCTCCCACAATCCCAGGTCATGCACGGGCGGTAAGGTGACCTTTTCCCCCATCTCCAGTCCCCTGAGGGCGGCGTCAACCAGATCCTCGGTGGTCATGACCGTACCGGTGGGCAGGGCGTCCAGCGCCACGCCGGAGGTCGGCCACAGATCGGTGGCGGTCGCCGCCGGCAATACCGCCTGAATACGCACGCCGCTGTCGGCAAACTCATCCTGCAGGCCACGGGTAAAGCTCAACACCCACGCTTTGCTGGCGCTGTAGACCGCGCTGCCCGGCAGCGTATGCAGCGCGAGAATAGAGGCAATATTGATCAGCGTTCCGCGGCCCCGGGGAGCGAAAGCGGCCAGCGCGGCATAGCTCAGGCGCAGGAGCGCGGTGGTGTTGAGCGTATGAATCGCCTGGTGCTCGCGCGGCGTACTGGCGAGAAAGCCCGCCATTTTTGCCGTGCCGGCGTTGTTGATGAACAGGTCAATGGCGGGATCGTGCTGCAGATGCTGCTCCACGGCTTCAATGCCTTGCTCCTCGCTCAGGTCGGCCTTGACGATGCTGGCCCGGATGGCGTAGCGCGCCTGCAGCTGCCCGGCGAGCGCCTGCAGCCGATCTTCACGGCGGGCGGCGAGGATCAGATCGTAGCCGCGAGCGGCGAGTCGTTCGGCATAGATCGCGCCGATACCTGAGGAAGCGCCGGTGATAAAAGCAGTGTGCGATGACTGGGACATGAGTATTGCCTCTTAAAAGGTTGCATTATTAAACCAAATTCAGCATGAGATACTTGGTTTAATAATGCAACCATTTTGCCGGGCTTTTTTTATTTTTGCCTGCCGCGGGCAGCGATTAGTCCTTCAGCGGAACGGCGATGGTGATATCCGCTGGGGCCAGCTCACGGCCATCCGCCGCCTGCAGGACCAGTTTACGCAGGGGCTGGCGCTGCTGGCGGTCAATGAGCCGGGTTGCCGGTTCGTCAGGATCGAACAGATAGTCATCCGCCCACTGGGAAAGGGCGACCAGCACGGTCTGCAGGGCGCGGCCCTTATCCGTCAGGACGTACTCCTGCCAGGCGCTGCCGTCGGAGGCCGGCTGCAGACGCAGGATGCCTTCATCCACCAGCATTTTCAGGCGTCCGGCGAGCATATTTTTGGCAATGCCGAGGTTTTTCTGGAATTCACTAAAACGGCACGCCCCGCGCAGGGCATCGCGGACGATAAGCAGCGACCACCAGTCACCGATAACGTCGAGGGAGCGGGCGACAGGACAGCAGCTGTTTTCAAGACGGGTACGTTTCACGAAAGCCTCCGGGTTAGTTGTTTCATTATAAAACTATTTGGTCGGCAGAGGAAATTTTCGGCGGCGGTCTAAGTTTGCGAGCGAATGCCAGGAAAAATGGCATAAATCCGTCACAATTAAGCCGATGATAATAAATGACTAAGGATGAAGGGATGAAAAAACGTCTACTCGCCGCCGCCGTAGCCGGCGCGGTCATGTTATCCGCCGGCGCTCTGGCGCAGGACACGGCCGCCCCGGAGGGGTATCAGCTGCAGCAGGTGCTGATCATGAGTCGTCACAACCTGCGCGCGCCGCTGGCCAATAACGGTAGCGTGCTGGAGCAGTCCACCGCCAAAGCCTGGCCGCAATGGGATGTGCCGGGCGGCCAGCTGACCACCAAGGGTGGCGTGCTGGAGGTGTATATGGGCCACTATATGCGCGAATGGCTGGCGCAGCAGAAGCTGGTGACCAGCGGCGAGTGCCCGCCGGAAAACGCTGTTTACGCCTACGCTAACAGCCTGCAGCGCACCGTCGCCACCGCGCAGTTCTTTATCACCGGCGCGTTCCCGGGCTGCGGCATTGCGGTGCATCATCAGCCGCAGATGGGCACCATGGACCCGACCTTCAACCCGGTTATCACCGACGACTCCCCGGCGTTTCGTGAGAAAGCGCTGCAGGCGATGGAAAAAGAGCGCCAGGGGATGCAGTTGACCGAGAGTTACAAGCTGCTGGAGACGATGATCGATTACCGCAACTCGCCCTCCTGCAAAGAGAAGCAGGTCTGTTCCCTGAGCGAGGGTAAAGATACCTTTAGCGCCGGTTATCAGCAGGAGCCGGGGGTGTCCGGGCCGCTGAAGGTGGGCAACTCGCTGGTGGACGCCTTCACCCTGCAATATTATGAAGGCTTCCCCAAAGACCAGGTGGCGTGGGGGGAGATCGCCAGCGATAAGCAGTGGCAGGTGCTGTCGAAGCTGAAAAACGGCTATCAGGATAGTCTGTTTACTTCGGTGGCGGTGGCGCAAAACGTGGCCAAGCCGCTGGTCAACTATATCGATAACGCGCTGGTGGGCGAGGGGGCCAGCAAGGCGAAAGTCACGCTGCTGGTGGGACACGACTCGAATATTGCCTCGCTGCTGACGGCGCTGGACTTTAAGCCCTATCAACTGCCCGGCCAGTATGAGCGCACGCCTATCGGCGGCAAACTGCTGTTTCAACGCTGGCACGACAGCGGCAGCAACCGCGATCTGATGAAGATTGAGTATGTCTACCAGAGCACCGAGCAGCTGCGTAATGCCGACCCATTGACGTTGCAGACCCCGCCGCAGCGGGTCACGCTGGCGCTTAACGGCTGCCCGGTCGATGACCAGGGTTTCTGTCCGCTGGAGACCTTTAAAAAGGTGATCAACGAGGCGGCGAAATAACGAAAAAACCCGGAGCAATCCGGGTTTTTTCGCAGGTTAGGGTGAGACTCGGCAGGGATAAACGTCCTAGACGTTTTTACGCTCAATCGTCTGTTCACCCCAGAACAGCGCATCTTTATCGGTTTTGGCAAAGGCCAGCGCCAGCACTTCGTCGCTGCCTTCCTCCCAGATTTGCTCCGCCAGTTTTTCATCATAGTGGGCGACTTCGAAAATCGCCTCGGCGATCTCCGGCGAGGTGTTACGTAAACTTGCCCATTCGCCGACGCGATGTGCTTTTGCTTCTTGAGTTGGCATAGTGCTCCTCCTGCGGAAGATTAGCCGTGCAGTTTAACGGCCAGTTTGGCGACATGTTCACCCTGATAGCGGGCGATGGCTAACTCTTCCTCGCTTGGCTGACGCGAGCCGTCGCCGCCGGCAATAGTGGTTGCGCCATAAGGCGTCCCGCCGCGGACCTGGGAGATATCGAACAGCTCCTGGGCGCCGTAGCCGATCGGCACGATGATCATGCCGTGGTGGGCCAGCGTCGTCCAGGTGGAGGTAATGGTTTGTTCCTGGCCGCCGCCGGTGCCGGTTGAGCTGAATACGCTGGCGATCTTGCCATACAGCGCGCCGGATGCCCACAGGCCGCCGGTCTGATCGAGGAAGGTGCGCATTTGTCCGGACATATTGCCGAAACGAGTCGGGGTACCAAAGATGATGGCGTCATACTCAGCCAGTTCCTGCGGCGTAGCGACAGGCGCGTTTTGCGTTTTACCGCCTGCTTTGGCAAACGCTTCTGCCTGCATGGTTTCCGGCACTCGCTTCACAACCACCTCAACGCCGTCCACCCGGTTCGCCCCATCGGCGACGGCGTGAGCCATGGTTTCAATGTGTCCATACATGGAATAATAAAGCACCAGAATTTTAGCCATTTCCATCACTCCTCGGTTGCATTATAAGCCAGCCAAATAGCTGGTACCTTTAAAGATAAAGCCTCTGCCGAAGAGTGCAAATCCAACGGGCATTTATTTGATTTATAACAAAATGACAAAGCATTATTTACTTTTCCTTGCGCAGCGCGGCCTGAGCGGCGGAGAAGCGGGAAGCGATGCCTCCGCCATTCTGGCCGGTGCGGCGAGGATGTAGCATCAGGATACATTTTCGCTAACTATTTTTTCTTCGTCAGCAGAGGAGGTTAGCGCCATCACGCGGCGCGAGGGGATTTTTTTCGCCAGGCTTTGTTTCTGAATGTGACATTTGCCATCGTCAGCGGCAGTCATTCACTAACCTTATAGATACGCGGCAGGACAGCGGCGTCGCCGCTCCCGCGTAATGCACTATGATGTCTAACCTAATGGAGGTCAGTAATGGCAAACCATCGTGGCGGTTCTGGCAACTTTGCTGAAGACCGTGAAAGAGCATCAGAAGCAGGACGTAAAGGTGGCCAGCATAGCGGGGGGAATTTTAAAAATGACCCTCAGCGCGCCTCAGAGGCTGGTAAAAAAGGGGGTAAAAACAGTCACGGTAGTCGTGAGAGTTAACGCGCGACTCGCACTGTTCTCTTTGATGCGGTGTTAATCTCCCCGACCCAACCGCATCGCCCTCGCCGCCGGCATCAGCCGGCGGTTTTTTTTTAGCAGTCGGAGGTTGCGCTCCCGCCGGGCCGATTGCACACTGGTCGCCCGTTAATCGTCATGGCTGTTTTATGTCTTCGTTAAAATTCTCCGTTTGCCGCCAGGAAGCGCTCCTTATCATGATCACCATGTTCTGGGGAGGGACCTTCCTTGCCGTGCAGTATGCGGTCAGCCTCAGCGGGCCGCTGTTTTTTGTCGGCCTGCGTTTCGCGACCGCCGCGCTGGCGGTGGGTCTGCTCTCGCTGCGCACCCTGCGCGGTATGACATGGCTGGAGGTGAAGGCGGGGGTGGCGATTGGCGTGGCGATTGCGCTGGGGTATGGGCTGCAGACCTGGGGACTGCAGTCGATCTCCAGCAGTAAGTCTGCCTTTATCACGGCGATGTATGTGCCGCTGGTGCCGCTGCTGCAGTGGCTGTGCCTGGGTCGTATGCCGGGGGTGATGTCCTGCGTGGGGATTGTGCTGGCCTTTATCGGTTTGATCCTGCTGGCCGGGCCGGAAAACAATCTGCTGGCGCTTGGCGTGGGGGAGATGATCACGCTGGCGAGCGCGCTGGCGATTGCCGCGGAGATTATCCTTATCAGCGCCTGGGCCGGGAAAGTGGATGTTCGGCGGGTGACGGTGGTGCAGCTGGCGACCGCGTCGCTGGTGGCTTTCGCCGCCATGAAGCCGGCCGGTGAGTCAGTGCCGCCGTTGACGCCGGCGCTGCTCGGCGTGGCGCTGGGGCTGGGCATTTTCAGCGCGATCATTCAGGTGACCATGAACTGGGCGCAGCGCAGCGTCTCGCCGACGCGGGCCACGCTGATCTATACCGGCGAACCGGTGTGGGCCGGTATTTTTGGCCGGTTGGCCGGTGAGCGTCTGCCGCTGCTGGCCCTCCTCGGCTGCGTCTTTATCCTCGCGGGAGTGCTGGTGAGCGAGCTGAAGTGGAAGCGCAAACCGCCGCCGCAGATGTCAACGAATAACGATGCGCAACCGCTCCCGGACCTGGCCGATCGTCGCGAGCCGTAATCTTTCTTTCTGTCCCGGCAGCGGCGCTTATTCTGCCAGGCAAATGGCGAGGTTCCATCAGGCCATATCCCTCAGCCGTCGTACCCGTCCTGGTGCCGGATGGCGGCATAAATGCCTTCTCCGGCCTACATAACCATTTCTATATCAGATGGTTAACTCTTATCGTAGGCCCGCGCAAGCGCAGCGCCGCCGGGCGGTCAGACTCCATACCCGCGGCGGTGCCGGATGGCGGCATAACTGCCTTATCCGGCCTACATAACCATTTCTATATCAGATGGTTAACTCTCATCGTAGGCCCGCGCAAGCGCAGCGCCGCCGGGCGATGGCATCAGGCACGGCGTCGCTTTTATGCCGGGTGGCGGTTGCGCTTTACCCGGCCTACGTTCGTACGACCTGCCGTTAATTTATTCACCATTGTTGCTGAAACTGCCGGTGCTGACGGCCTCAAAATCGCTGAGACGTTCCCGGAAGGCCGGGGCAGCCCGCATGGATGCGGGCTGAGGGCCGTGTTTTGCATGGACGCTGCCTCGGCCCGACCCGAAGCCTGCAGGGATAAGTCGAAGGGACCACGCAGTGGCGATTTTGCTGGCCGGAGCCCGGGGGTACAGGGGGCGGCGGCGACTGGCCGCCCCCTGTGCGCTCCCGGCGCCATGAGAGACATAACGCAGAAGACATATCGGGAGCGCCATCTGCCTGGATATAACCCAGAACAGCCGTTTTTCCGGGGCGAAACCGTTGCAAACCGATAACTGTATCGACTTATCCGGCCCCCACCGCTCCCTGCGCCAACGCCGCGCTAATGTGGCTTAAACCGGTGTTACCCTGGCCTCCTTCGCCTCACGCGTCCCGCGATGAAGCAGCGCGTGCAGCAGGATCGCCCCGAAGGTGGCGGTACCAATCCCGCCCAGCGTAAAGCCGCCCAGCGACAGCGCGAAATCGCCGGCGCCCAGCACCAGGGTCACAGACACCATGATCAGATTGCTGTTCTGGCTGAGGTCGACGCGGTTTTGCACCCAGATCCGCGCCCCGGCGACGGCGATCAGGCCAAAGACCACGATCGAGGCGCCGCCGATCACCGGCCCGGGAATGGTGTGGATTAATGCGCCGAATTTCGGCGAGAAGCCCAGCAGCATGGCAATCAGCGCCGCGGCGACAAACACCAGCGTCGAGTAGACCTTGGTCACCGCCATGACGCCGATGTTCTCCGCATAGGTCGTGACCCCGCTGCCGCCGACCGAGCCGGAGAGCATGGTCGCCAGACCATCGCCGACGAAGGCGCGCCCCATGTACGGATCCATATTGCGCCCGGTCATCCCGGCGACGGCCTTCAGGTGCCCGAGGTTCTCGGCCACCAGGATCACCGCGACCGGGGCAATCAACATCATCGCCTGGCCGTTAAAGGATGGGGTGGTAAAGTGCGGCAGCCCGAACCACGCCGCCTGGGCGAGGGGAGAGAAGTCCAGCGGTTTGCCGAGGCCAAAGCCGTTAGCCAGCAGGGCGTACAGCGCGCAGGCGACGATCAGGCCGACCAGGATCAGCAGACGCTGCAGCATCCCGCGGGTAAATACCGCGACTATGCCGATACAGAGCACGGTTAACACCGCCATCCAGCTGTCGAAGGCGCTGGCGGAGACGCTGCGCACGGCAATCGGCGCCAGGTTCAGGCCGATAGCCATCACCACCGCCCCGGTCACCACCGGCGGCATCAGGCGCTCGATCCAGCGGGTGCCGATCTTCATCACCACCAGACCGATCAGGGTATAGACCAGCCCGCAGGCGATGATCCCGCCAAGGGCGACGCTGAGGTGAGGGTTGAGTCCCTGGCCGTTAAAGCCGGTAATGGCGATCACCACCCCGACAAAGGCGGCGCTGGAGCCGAGATAGCTCGGTACCCGTCCGCCGGTGACGACAAAGAACAGCAGGGTGCCGACCCCCGACATCAGTATGGACAGGTTCGGGTCGAGCCCCATCAACAACGGCATCAGCACCGTCGCGCCGAACATCGCAACGGCGTGCTGCACGCCCATCACCAGCGTTTGCCCGGCCGATAAGCGTTCATCGGGCGCGACAACGCCGGATTCGGCGGCGGGGGAGGTCAGCTTCCAGCGAGGAAAATCGAAGAGTGCCATGATGATATCCCGGGTTAAAGGTTAACAAGCGGGTCGCATAAGCGTGTGATAGCCGCGGTCAAACCACATCAGACCCCGGGGTTCCGGGTGACGGGTAATGGCCACGACGTGACAAAACAGAATGTCGTGCGTGCCGACGCTGACGCGCTGGTCGATGCGGCAGTCAAAGCTGACCAGCGCCGCCTCCAGCCGCGGGCAGCCGGTGGCGCCGGTCTGCCAGTCGGCGGCGGCAAAGCGCTCGTCCATCGCCGTTTTACCGCCAAACAGCGTTGACAGCGCCTCCTGTCCCGCCGCCAGGGTATTGACGCACAGCGTGTGGTGTTCGCTGAACACCGGCCACACGGAGGCTGAGCGGTTCAGACAGACCAACAGGGTCGGCGGGGTGTCGGTCACGCTGCAGACCGCGCTGGCGGTAAAGCCCGCCCGGCCCGCCGGGCCATCGGTGGTAATAATGTTAACCGCGGCGCCGACGCGGGCCATGGCGTCACGAAAACTCTCTTTGTCCGCTAACTTCATCGCCAACTCCTTATGCCAGCAGGCAGGCTTCATCAAAGGACAGACGCGGCAGGCGGCCATACAGTTTGCCGGGGTCGCCATAGCCGATGTTCACCAGCAGGTTGCTTTTCCAGCCGTTGTCGGCGAAAAACGCTGCATCGACTTTTTCCCGATCGAAACCGGACATCGGCCCGGTGTCGAGTCCCAGCGCCCGGCAGGCGAAAATCAGATACGCCGCCTGCAGGGAGCTGTTGCGAAACGCCGTCTCTTCCGCCAGCTGCGGGCTGGAGGTGAACCAGCTGCGGGCATCGCCGTGGGGAAACAGGGTCGGTAGCCGGTCGTAAAAGGCGCTGTCCCACGCCACGATGGCGGTCACCGGCGCCTGCATGGTTTTCTGCAGATTGCCGCTGGAGAGCGTCGGGCGGAGCTTCTCTTTGCCTTCCGCGCTGCGCACGAACACGATGCGCGCCGGCGAACAGTTGGCGGAAGTCGGCCCCATTTTCATCAGGTCCCAGACTGCCTGCAGCTGCGCATCGCTCACTGGCTTATCCAGCCAGCCGTTGTGGGTCCGGGCCTGGGTAAACAGCGTCTCGCAGGCCGTCTGGTTTATCGCGTCGTTCATCGGGTCTCCCTGGCGACCGGCAGCATAGCGGCCAGCCCGTCGCGTAAAATGGTATTAAAGGTATCGGCGTCGGTGACGTTGCAGGCATGCCCGCCCCACGGCATTTCCACGCGCTGGCTGCCGGGGATCGCCGTCTGCAGCACGCGGGAGCAGGAGGCCGGGACCAGCAGGTCGTCAGCGGCGCTAACCATCAGCGTCGGGCAGGCGATGGCCGCCGCGCGACGGGAAAAATCAGCCTGCTTCAGGGCCTGCAGCCGCTTCAGCAGGTTCTCCTTGCCCTGAAAATGGCTGATGGCAAGCGCATCTTCGGCTTCGAGGCGCGGCAGGCGCGCGGCCATCCATTCCGCCGGGTAGAGAAACAGCGGCTGCGCTTCGACCCACGCCTGCGCGCCGCCGGCATGCAGCAGACGCTCGCGCACCAGGAAGCAGCGGCGGGTGTGCGGCGACAGCGACAGCCAGCCGTTGACCAGCACCAGGGCGCTCACCGCCTCGGGGCGATCGAGCGCCAGCTGCAGGCCAATCAGCGCCCCCAGCGCGTGGCCCACCAGCGCGAAGCGGGCGATCCCCGCCGCCTGCAGAGCGCTGAACAGCTCCCCGGCCATCGTCGCCATGCTGTAGTCGGCGGGCAGCGGACCGGCGTTCTCCCCGGTCCCGTTATGGTCATAACTTACCAGCTGATACTGTTCCTCCAGCGCCGCGCGCTGCGCCAGCCAGTAGCCGCCGCCGCCGCCCAGACCTGCGCTGAGGACCACCACCGGCGCGCCGGGCCATGGGGCCTGAGCAATATTGAGCCTCATCATGTCGGGGTGCCGATATGGGCGACGCTGGCGATTTCCACCAGCGCATCGGGCTTCACCAGCCCGCACTGAATGCAGAAGCGCGCGGGTTTATCGCCGGGGAAGAACTCGGCGTAAACCTCGTTAATCGCGGCGTAATTTGTCCAGTCGGTGATAAAGATGCTGTTGAAAGTCACATCCGCCATACTCCCGCCCGCCGTTTCGATAACGCACTTGATGGTCTCCAGCACGTGGCGGGTTTGCGCCTTTGGGTCGCCGATGTGCACCACATTGTTTTGCTTATCAAACGGCAGAGTGCCGGAGACGTAGATCACGCCATCGGCGAGCGTCCCCGGAACAAAGGGGGCAATCGGCGTGGTGGTGCCTGGCGGAATAATCACCTGTTTAGGCATAACGTTTCTCCTTGGCTAAAGACAGCGGGGTGGCAGGGGACAGCGCGCGGCAGAAGCTCTCGACGTCGCTGACCCAGCCGAAAAAGGTTTCTATATTGAACAGCGCCGCCTGCTGGGCGAAGGCCGGTCCGGCCTGATGGGTAGCATCCTCCAGCACCACGCCGAAGTATTCGAGGAAGAAACCATCGCGCAGCGTCGATTCGACGCAGACGTTGGTGGCGATCCCGGTGAACACCAGATGACGGATACCGCGGCTGCGCAAAATGCTGTCGAGCGGAGTGTTAAAGAAGCCGCTGTAGCGCGGTTTCGGCAACACGATGTCGCCTTCCTGCGGCGTCAGCTCGTCCACCAGCTGATAATCCCAGCCACCTTTCGCCAGCAGCTTGCCCTGCAGTTCCGGGCGCTGACGCATCGTTTTCAGCGCGTTGGACTTATGGTAGTTCGGCGAGCCCGGGCCGCCGGCTTCAACATACTGGTCATCCCAGCCGTTCTGGAACCAGATAATCAGCATGCCCGCGGCGCGGGCAGCGGCGACGGCGGTATTAATATTGTCGATAACCGGCCGGGTGGCGGAGACGTCAAATCCGGCGAGATCCAGATAACCGCCGAGGCTGGCGTAGGCGTTCTGCATATCGACAACAATCAGCGCGCTCTGCTGCGGCGGGAAGGTCAGGGATTCCGGGCGAGCGGGAAGGGTAATCATCAGGCCACCTCACGGGTAACAGGAGCAATATGGTCCCGGCAGCGCATCAGCGGCTGAATGCGTTCGCCAAAGGCGTCGATGCCGGCAAGAAAATCATCAAAGGTCAGCAGCACGCCGTCGGTGCCGGGCACGCTCGCGACTTCATCAAGCATACGGGCGACGCTGGCATACGATCCGACAAGGGTGCCCATGTTGATATTGACCGCCGAGGTGGGGTCGGCCATCTGGCGCACGTTAGTATCGCTGCCGGAGCGGGTGTCTTTCTGACTCTGCTCGGTGAGCCACGCCAGCGCTTCTTCATCGGCGCCCGCTTTGTAGTGCTCCCATTTGGCGCGCGCCGCTTCGTCGGTTTCGTCAGCGATCACCATGAACAGCACATAGGAGCCTACGTCACGGCCGGTTTTTTCCGCCGCCTGCATCATGCGCGCCGCGGTCGGCGCGAAGGCCGTTGGCGTGTTGACCCCTTTGCCAAAGCAGAAGTTATAGTCGGCGTGCTGGGCGGAGAAGGCCATGCCGGCGTCACTCTGCCCGGCGCAGATCACCTTCATCGGCTGCGAAGGGCGCGGGCTGACCCGGCAGTCGTTCATGGTGAAGTAGTCGCCTTTGAAATCGCTGCGCCCGGTGCCCCACAGGTCGCGGAGCACCTGAACGTATTCGGTGAGATAGTCATAGCGGCTGGCGAAATAGTCATCCCCCGGCCACATGCCCATCTGGTCATATTCCGGTTTTTGCCAGCCGGTCACCAGATTGACGCCAAACCGGCCGCCGGAGATGGAGTCGATGGTGGAGGCCATCCGGGCGACGATCGCCGGCGGCAGCGTGAGGGTGGCGGCGGTGGCGTAGATCTGGATCTTCGAGGTCACCGCGGCCAGGCCGGCCATCAGGGTGAAGGACTCCAGGTTGTGATCCCAGAATTCGGTTTTCCCGCCGAAGCCGCGCAGCTTGATCATGGAGAGCGCGAAGTCGAAATGGTAGTGCTCGGCTTTCTGTACGATAGCCTTATTCAGTTCGAAGGTCGGCATATACTGCGGGGCATGGGTGGAGATCAGCCAGCCGTTGTTGCCAATGGGAACGAAAACACCAATTTTCATACCTACCTCTCTACAGTCATGGAAGATGGGTTGCGGTGGCGCGGCATCCTGCCTCTCCCTGGACCACCTCGCAGAAGAGGTAAAGCAAACGCGATGCCAGTTTTATAAATACTAATGTTATTAATGTGTTGCTATTGGGTTGCTAAAAAGGACGATAAAAAAGTGGACTGGATGGTCAAAATCAGTGCACGAAAAAACGGCAGTCATGCGCAATCAGGGTGCATGGGGTCGTGTCGGCGAAGGGCTTTTGCTATGCTGGTGGCGTCAACTGAAGGAGAGGATGTATGGCACAGGGCGCGGTGAAGAAAAACGGCAAACGTTCACAAGCGGTCAGCGCCAAAAAGGAGGCCATTCTGGCCGCCGCGCTGGAGGCATTTTCGCAATTTGGTATTCACGGTACGCGACTGGAGCAGGTGGCTGAGCGCGCCGGGGTGTCGAAAACCAATCTGCTCTATTACTACCCTTCGAAAGAGGCGCTGTACGTGGCCGTTCTGCAGCAGATCCTCGCCATCTGGCTGGCGCCGCTGAAGGCCTTTCGCGAGGATATCAGCCCGCTGGTGGCGATCCGCGAGTATATTCGTCTGAAGCTGGAGGTGTCCCGCGATCACCCCCAGGCCTCGAAGCTCTTCTGCCTTGAGATGTTGCAGGGCGCGCCGCTGCTGATGGGCGAACTGACCGGGGATCTGAAAGCGCTGGTCGATGAGAAATCGGCGATTGTTTCCGGCTGGATCGACCGCGGCAAGCTGGCGCCGGTCGATCCGCAGCATTTAATCTTTATGATCTGGGCCACTACCCAGCATTACGCCGACTTCGCCACCCAGGTGGAGGCGGTCACCGGCGCCACGCTGCAGGACGCGGCCTTTTTTGAGCAAACGGTCGATAATGTCCAGCGGATGATTATCGAAGGCATTCGCGTCCGTTAATTGGCCGGCGGCAGCGGGCAGCTTTGATCGCCGTCCTCGCACTGTAGCAGCGAGGCGAGGAAAGATTCCCGCTCCACGCTCTTATCGGTCATGCACTGGCTCACCAGCATCGGCTGCATGCTGCCGCCATCGGCTCCGGACGCGAGGAAAGCGCAGTCGGCGTCGCGCAGGGCGATCCATGCCTGCTGGGCCTGCTTCAGTAATGTCTGCTGTTTACCCACCGCACGCTGCAGAGCCTGCTGCCAGGTGTCGTTCAGCTTTTTGTCGGCTGCCTGATACTGCGCGGCCGCGCACTGATTCATTTCGGTCTGGGTGTTGGCGTTGCTGCACTCGTCCGCCAGCGCCGCGCCGCTGGCCAGCAAGACCGCCGCGGCAAATAACATGCGTTTCATTGTTCTGCTCCCATAAAAAAGGCTCCCGTCCGGGAGCCTTAATTAAGCACAGCTGACGTCGGCTGTCATTAGCTGATCGCATCGCCGATTTCCCGGATGGCGGCGCACAGCGCCACCGGGGAGCCCGTCTTAGCCGATGGTCATCAGGCTGGCGTTACCGCCTGCCGCCGCGGTGTTGACGCTCAGCGAACGCTCGATGTACAACCGCTCCAGCAGCAGATTGGTTTCGCCGCGGGCGAAGCCCTGCACGGAGACAATCGCCCCGTCGCGCGCCGCCACCTGCTCGCACAGCTCGCGCAGCTGGTCGGAGTCGCCGTGATAGATAACCGCGTCGAAGGCCTGGCCAGGCAACTGATCCGCTTTGGCGAAACGGATCCGCTCGCTGACGTCCCGCGGGAGTTTCTTCGCCAGATCGCGCTGCAGGGCGCTGTCCGGCCACAGCACTTCACAACCGACCGCCAGCACAGCCGCCAGCTGGATCAGCGCATCCTGCTCATTATCCGCCACGCACAGCACGCGCTCGCGAGGCATCAGCGTCAGGGTGTTGCGCTCGCCGGTGGGTCCCGGAAGCAGGCGTTGGGTGCCGCTTTGCGCCTGCTCGCTGTACTGCTGGCACAGCGCCTGCAGCTCAGGACGGCCCGCCGCCCACTGCTGCAGCGCCTGCAGCGGTTTTTCCAGCAGCGTTTTCAGCTGGGCGTCCAGTGGACGCTCTGCATCCTGGCGGGCGAAGGTCACGCCAACCGCGCCCTGCGGACGGCTGGAGAGCAGGCGGTAAAGGTACAGCGGACCGCCGGCTTTTGGACCGGTACCGGACAACCCTTCGCCGCCGAACGGCTGCACGCCGACCACCGCGCCAACCATATTGCGGTTGACGTACAGGTTGCCCACCTTCGCGCTGCCGGTGACCTGGGCGATGGTCTCGTCGATACGGGTATGTACGCCGAGGGTCAGGCCGTAGCCGGAAGCGTTAATCTGCTCCACCAGTTTGTCCAGCTCGTTACGGTTATAGCGCACCACGTGCAGCACCGGGCCGAAGACCTCTTTTTTCAGCTCGTCGAAGCTGTCGAGTTCGATAAGCGTCGGCGGCACAAAGGTCCCGTGGTTCCATTCGCGGGCGTCTTCGCTATTCTCGCGCACCGCCTGATAGACGGTGCGGCCTTTGGCGCGCATCGTCTGAATATGGCGTTCGATATTCTCTTTCGCTTCCGCATCGATAACCGGGCCGATATCGGTGGTCAGGCGGCCGGGATTTCCCATCCGGCACTCGCTCATCGCGCCGCGCAGCATGGTTAAGGTGTGGTCGGCTACCTCTTCCTGCAGGCAGAGGACGCGCAGGGCGGAGCAGCGCTGACCGGCGCTGTCGAACGCGGAAGCCAGGACGTCGATCACCACCTGCTCGGTAAGCGCCGACGAGTCGACGATCATCGCGTTCATCCCGCCGGTTTCGGCGATCAGCGGCGTTGGGCGTCCCTGAGCGTCGAGGCGGCTGGCGATATTGCGTTGCAGCAGGGTGGCCACTTCGGTGGAGCCGGTGAACATCACGCCGCGCACGCGCTCATCGGATGTCAGCGCGGCGCCGACGGTTTCCCCGCGGCCCGGCAGCAGCTGGATCACCCCTGGCGGCACGCCGGCTTCCAGCAGGATCGCCACGCCCTGAGCGGCGATAAGCGGCGTCTGCTCCGCCGGTTTCGCCAGCACGCTGTTGCCGGCCGCCAGCGCGGCGGCAATCTGCCCGGTGAAGATCGCCAGCGGGAAGTTCCATGGGCTGATGCAGACCACCGGACCCAGCGGACGGTGGGTTTCATTATCGAAATCGTCGCGCACCTGACCGGCGTAGTAGTGGAGGAAGTCAACGGCTTCGCGCACTTCGGCGATGGCGTTGCTGAAGGTTTTACCCGCTTCGCGCACCAGGATCCCCATCAGGGTCGGCATCTGGCTTTCCATCAGCACCGCGGCGCGCTCAAGAATGGCGGCGCGCTCCTGCGGCGGGGTGGCGAACCAGATGGGCGCGTTATTGATAGCGCTGGTCAGCGCCTGCTGCACTTCGTCATCGCTGGCTTCGCGGACGTAACCGACGATATCCTTCGGCTCCGCCGGGTTGACCACCGGCTGCATCTCGCCTTCGGCCACCGGCTGCTCCAGCATCGGCAATGCCTGCCATTTATGCAGGGCGCTGTTGAGCAGGGAAGAGGAGAGGGAGGCCAGACGATGCTCGTTAGCCAGATCCAGACCGGCGGAGTTGCTCCGGCCGCTGCCGTAGAGATCGCGCGGCAGCGGAATTTTCGGGTGCGACAGACCGGCCTGGCCTTCCTGCTGCGCCAGTTTTTCCACCGCGCTGACCGGGTCGGCCACCAGCTCGTCCAGCGGCAGGGTATTGTCCGCGATACGGTTGACGAAGGAGGTATTGGCGCCATTCTCCAGCAGACGACGCACCAGATACGCCAGCAGCGTCTCGTGGGTGCCCACCGGAGCGTAGATCCGGCACGGCCGGTTCAGTTTGCCGTCGGCGACTTTGCCCACCACCTGCTCGTACAGCGGTTCGCCCATGCCGTGCAGGCACTGGAACTCATACTGGCCAGGGTAGTAGTTCTGGCCCGCCAGCTGGTAGATAGCCGCCAGAGTATGGGCGTTGTGAGTGGCGAACTGCGGATAAATCAGGTTCGGCACCGCCAGCAGCTTTTTCGCGCAGGCGAGATAGGAGACGTCGGTGTAAACCTTGCGGGTGTAGACCGGATAGCCTTCGAGACCTTCCATCTGCGCGCGTTTGATTTCGCTGTCCCAGTAGGCGCCTTTCACCAGACGGATCATCAGGCGACGACGGCTGCGGGTGGCGAGATCGATCAGCGCGTCGATGACGAACGGGCAGCGCTTCTGGTAGGCCTGAATAACAAAACCGATGCCGTTCCAGCCCGCCAGCTCCGGCTCGAAGCACAGTTTTTCCAGCAGGTCGAGGGAGATCTCGAGACGGTCGGCCTCTTCAGCATCGATGTTAATGCCAATGTCATACTGGCGCGCCAGCAGGGTCAGCGATTTCAGACGCGGATAGAGCTCTTCCATCACCCGGTCATACTGGGCGCGGCTATAGCGCGGGTGCAGAGCCGAGAGCTTAATGGAGATGCCCGGGCCTTCATAAATGCCGCGGCCGTTGGAAGCTTTGCCGATGGCATGGATCGCCTGCTGATAAGAGACCATATAGGCCTGGGCGTCGGCGGCGGTCAGGGCCGCTTCGCCGAGCATATCGTAGGAGTAGCGGAAACCTTTATCTTCCAGCTTGCGGGCGTTAGCCAGCGCTTCGGCGATGGTTTCCCCGGTGACGAACTGCTCGCCCATCAGGCGCATCGCCATATCCACGCCCTTGCGGATCAGCGGTTCGCCGCTCTTGCCGATGATGCGGTTCAGCGAGCGTGAGAGGCTGGTTTCGTTGTGGGTGGAGACCAGTTTGCCGGTGAACAGCAGCCCCCAGGTGGCGGCATTGACGAACAGCGACGGGCTGCGGCCGATATGCGACTGCCAGTTGCCGTTGCTGATTTTGTCGCGGATCAGCGCATCGCGGGTGGCTTTATCCGGAATACGCAGCAGGGCTTCCGCCAGGCACATCAGCGCCACCCCTTCCTGTGAGGAGAGGGAGAACTCCTGCAGCAGACTCTGCACCATGCCGGCGCGGCCGCTGGCGGTCTTCTGGTTGCGCAGTTTTTCCGCCAGCTGATACGCCAGCTTATGCGCCTGCTCGCCCAGCGGCTGCGGCAGTCGGGCCTGCTCCAGCAGCATCGGCACCGCGTCGGTTTCCGGGCGACGCCAGGCGGCGGTGATCGCCGCGCGGCTTACCGACTGCGGCAGGATCTGCTCGGCGAATTCGAGGAACGGCTGATACGGCTCTTCCGCCGGGGAACCCGCTTCATCGCTTTCATTGGCGGCCCCGGAGAGCAGCGCCGGCAGTTCGGGCAGCGTTTCGTCGTTCTCCAGCTTTTCCAGATAGTTGAAGATGGCCTGCTTAATCAGCCAGTGCGGCGTGCGGTCAATGCGGCTCGCGGCGGATTTAATGCGCTCGCGGGTTGCGTCGTCAAGCTTAACACCCATGGTGGTGGTGCCCATGCTCAAAACTCCTGTCATTTATCGTTAGGCTTATGCGGTTGCCTGGAAATATCCACTATGTTGCAACTTTGTGCAACCTTGTTAATTGAGGCGTGTGACGAAAGCCGTGAAATGGCGGATTTGTTAAAAATAGTGCCTAAAATAGCAGAATTTTAACCCCGGGCTCATAGGGTATTTGTATGCGTGAGTTAACACTTTTGTTTGGTGCAACCTTTAAAAACGTGAGAGAGTGCAACCTCTCGCAAATTGACGTTTTGCGCCGTCGGTTTTTCGTGTAAATGCTGTGTTAAATCGTTTGTGAAAAACCGAAGCTTCCGTCAGGATACGGTCGCCCAATTAAACAATGCGCCATTACCCCGTTCCGGTAGTGGAAAAAAACGACGAAGTTGGACGCTGTCGATAAAAATTCTGGAGACTTTGCATGGCTATTAGCACACCGATGCTGGTGACATTTATTATTTATATTCTTGGTATGGTATTGATAGGGTTTATTGCCTGGCGTTCGACCAAAAACTTTGATGATTATATTCTCGGGGGACGCAGTCTGGGGCCATTTGTGACCGCGCTTTCCGCCGGCGCCTCGGACATGAGCGGCTGGCTGCTGATGGGCCTGCCGGGCGCCATTTTCCTCTCCGGGATTTCCGAAAGCTGGATCGCCATCGGCTTAACGCTGGGGGCGTGGGTTAACTGGAAGCTGGTAGCCGGGCGCCTGCGCGTGCATACCGAGGTGAATAATAACGCCCTGACGCTGCCCGATTATTTTACCGGCCGTTTTGAAGATAAAAGCCGGGTGCTGAGAATTATTTCAGCGCTGGTTATTCTGCTGTTCTTTACCATCTATTGCGCCTCGGGAATTGTGGCGGGGGCGCGTCTGTTTGAAAGCACCTTCGGCATGAGTTATGAAACCGCGCTGTGGGCCGGCGCGGCGGCGACGATTATCTATACCTTTGTCGGCGGCTTCCTCGCCGTCAGCTGGACGGATACCGTGCAGGCCAGCCTGATGATTTTCGCGCTGATCCTCACCCCGGTGATCGTGATTTTTTCCGTAGGCGGCTTTGGCGATTCGCTGGAAGTCATTAAGCAAAAGAGCATCGAAAATATCGACATGCTGAAAGGGCTGAATTTCGTGGCGATTATTTCGCTGATGGGCTGGGGGCTGGGTTATTTCGGTCAGCCGCATATTCTGGCGCGCTTTATGGCGGCGGATTCGCACCACAGCATCGTCCACGCGCGTCGCATTAGTATGACCTGGATGATCCTCTGCCTCGCCGGGGCGGTGGCCGTCGGCTTCTTTGGTATCGCCTACTTCAATAGCAACCCGAGCCTGGCGGGCGCGGTTAACCAGAACGCCGAGCGCGTGTTTATCGAACTGGCGCAAATCCTGTTTAACCCATGGATTGCCGGGATCCTGCTGTCGGCGATTCTGGCGGCGGTGATGTCCACTCTGAGCTGTCAGCTGCTGGTCTGCTCCAGCGCGATTACCGAAGACCTGTATAAAGCCTTCCTGCGTAAAAACGCCGGTCAGAAAGAGCTGGTGTGGGTGGGCCGGATGATGGTGCTGGTGGTTGCCCTGGTGGCGATTGCCCTGGCGGCCAATCCGGAAAACCGCGTGCTGGGTCTGGTGAGCTATGCCTGGGCCGGTTTCGGCGCCGCCTTTGGTCCGGTGGTGCTGTTCTCGGTGATGTGGTCGCGCATGACCCGTAACGGCGCGCTGGCCGGGATGGTGATTGGCGCCCTGACCGTGATCGTCTGGAAGCAGTTTGGCTGGCTGGGCCTGTATGAAATTATTCCGGGCTTTGTCTTCGGCAGCATCGGGATCGTGGTCTTTAGCCTGCTGGATAAAGCGCCGTCGGCCAGCATGCAGCAGCGCTTCGCCGAAGCGGATGCCCACTACCATACGCCGCCGCCGGTACGCGCCACGGCTGAGTAAGATCAACTGATGTTCACGAGCCCGCCGCTGGCGGGCTTTTTTTTGCCTGTTGCCGGGCCGGAATATTATAACCCTTGCTAATTATTTGAAAATCCGCTGATATTTCCTGACTAATAACAATGAGGATAGCAAAGATGACGTTCAGACAGGGTGCAATGGCGCTGGTGCTGGCAGGGTTACTCAGCGGCTGCGCGGCGGGTGGAAGTTCGTCGACCAGCGCGCCGAAGCCCGGCGCCTGCCCGGCGGATCAGTCCATGGTGCAAACCACGCTTTACTTCGGCCTGAGCCGCCCGGCGGGGAAAGACATCACCCCTGATGAGTGGCAACAGTTTGTCGACCGCGACATCACGCCGCGTTTTCGCGACGGGCTGACGGTGTTTGACGCTCGCGGCCAGTGGCTGGGCCAGAATGGACAGGTGGTGCGGGAGCAGAGTAAGGCGCTGATGGTGATCCATGGCAACGACGCGCAGAGCGAGGCCGGTATTGAGGCGCTGCGCCAGGGCTATAAATCACGGTTCGCGCAGGAGTCGGTGATGCGTGTCGACCAGCCGGTCTGCGTACAGTTCTGAGTTAACGGCGGGGGCAGCCCCGCCGTTTGTCTTACAGCACCAGCCCGGCGAAGCTGGCCGAAAGCAGGCTCACCAGCGTGGCGCTATACACCAGCCGCAGGCCGAAGCGGGAGACGATATTGCCCTGCGGTTCATTCAGGCCTTTGATCGCTCCGGCGATAATGCCGATCGAGGCAAAGTTGGCAAACGACACCAGAAAGACCGAGAGAATGCCGAGCCCGCGCGGCGTCATGCTGGCGGCAATCTTTTGCAGCTCAATCATCGCCACAAATTCGTTCGCGACCAGCTTGGTGGCCATGATGCTGCCGGCGTTCAGCGCATCGCTCAGCGGAATGCCGATAAGCCAGGCCAGCGGATAGAAGACGTAGCCGAGGATCTGCTGGAAGCTGAGGCCAAACAGGGTAGCGAACAGCGCGTTAATGGCGCTGATCAGCGCGATAAAGCCGATCAGCATCGCCAGAATAATCATCGCCACCTTAAAGCCGGCCAGAATATATTCCCCGAGCATTTCAAAGAAACTCTGCGATTCATGCAGCTTCTCCAGCTTTATTTCCTGCTCGCTGCCCGGCCGCGTCGGGTTAATCACCGACAGCACGATAAAGGTGCTGAACATATTCAGGATCAGCGCCGCGACGACATATTTGGCGTCCAGCATGGTCATATAGGCGCCGACGATCGACAGCGATACGGTCGACATGGCCGTCGCCGCCATGGTGAACAGACGCCGCGAGGAGAGGTCGCCCAGCACGCCTTTGTAGGCGATGAAGTTTTCTGACTGGCCGAGGATCAGTGAGCTGACGGCGTTAAAAGATTCCAGCTTACCCATGCCGTTGACCTTCGACAGCAGGGTGCCAATGATGCGAATAAAAATCGGCAGGATCCGCCAGTGCTGGAGAATACCAATCAGCGCGGAAATAAACACAATCGGACACAGGACGCCAAGGAAAATAAAGGCTAAGCCTTTTTCGCTCATGCCGCCAAAGACGAAATTGGTCCCTTCGGCGGCAAAGCCTAATAGCGAAGCAAAAAAGCCGGAGATATTTTTCACCAGCCACAGGCCGCTTTCGGCGTGCAGGAAAAAGAAAGCGAGCGCTATTTCGATAATAATCAACTGGAGAATATAACGAATACGAATTTTTTGTCTGTCATAGCTGACAAGCCAGGCCAGGGCGAGGATCACCGCCAGCGCCAGCAGGAAATGAAAAAATGCAGTCATGTTGTTCTTTTCGCAGGTCAATAAGGCCGCCATTTAGCCATAGCCGCTGCGACGGGTAAATATCTGACGTAAAAAATCCTTTGCTTATTCTTTTCCCTCATAACAGGCGAATATTTTCATAAGTCATTATTTGCCAGCGATTTATTTACAACTGATCATCATTCTCTGCACATTTTGCTTGTGTTTCTGAGTATTGTAATGATAATCACTATCATAAATATTACCTGTTTTTGCATTCGTTGACGGTGCTTTACATTTAAGGGTATTGGCATGTTTGTCCCATTTCTCATTATGTTACGCGAAGGCCTGGAGGCGGCGCTGATTGTCAGCCTGATCGCCAGCTATCTGAAACGCACCCAGCGCGGCAACTGGATTGGCGTGATGTGGATTGGCGTGATCCTCGCGGCGGCGCTGTGTCTTGGCTTAGGCATTTTTATCAACGAAACCACCGGTGAATTTCCTCAGCGTGAACAGGAGCTGTTCGAAGGGATCGTCGCGGTCATCGCAGTGGTGATCCTGACGTGGATGGTCTTCTGGATGCGCAATGTCTCACGCAACGTCAAGCAGCAGCTGGAGCAGGCCGTGGACAAGGCGCTACAGCGCGGCAATCACCATGGCTGGGCGCTGGTGATGATGGTCTTTTTCGCGGTCGCCCGTGAGGGGCTGGAGTCGGTCTTCTTTCTGCTGGCGGCATTCCAGCAGGATGTCGGCATCTGGCCGCCGCTGGGGGCGCTGCTGGGGCTGGCCACGGCTATCGTGCTGGGCTTCCTGCTCTACTGGGGCGGTATCCGTCTCAACCTCGGCGTGTTCTTCAAATGGACCAGCCTGTTTATCCTGCTGGTGGCCGCTGGCCTGGCCGCGGGGGCGATCCGCGCCTTCCACGAGGCGGGCCTGTGGAACCTGTTCCAGGAGACCGCCTTCGATCTGAGCGCTGTGCTGTCGACGCATACGCTGTTCGGCACGCTGCTGGAAGGGATCTTCGGCTACCAGGAGACGCCAAGCGTCAGCGAAGTGGCTGTCTATCTGCTTTATCTGATCCCGGCGCTGGTGCTGTTTGCGCTGCCGCCGCGAAATAATACGACTGCCTCGCGGGCTGCCTGACCGGGCGCTGCGAGCTTATAAGCGACACTCTACTTACCGAAAGGGATGATCATGATGATTCATTTTCGCCGTAATGCGCTGCGGGTGACCGTGGCTGCGCTGCTCTGCTCTGCATTCGGTGCTCAGGCTGCGGATATCCCGCAGGTCAAAGTCACCGTCAACGATAAACAGTGCGAGCCGATGCAGGTGACCGTTAACGCGGGTAAAACCCAGTTTATTATTCAGAACCACAGCCAGAAAGCGCTGGAGTGGGAGATTCTGAAAGGGGTCATGGTGGTGGAAGAGCGTGAGAACATCGCGCCGGGCTTTACCCAGAAGCTCACCGCGAACCTGCAGCCGGGCGAATATGACATGACCTGCGGCCTGCTCACCAACCCGAAAGGCAAACTGATCGTCACCGGCGCCCCCACCAAAGACGCGGCGAAAGCCGATGCGGTGCTGAGCCTCGGCGAAGCGATCACCGCTTACAAAGCCTATGTGACGGCGGAAACCGCGCAGCTGGTCAGCGGCACCAAAGCCTTTACCGACGCGGTGAAAGCGGGCGATATCGAGAAAGCGAAAGCGCTGTACGCCCCGACGCGCCAGCATTACGAGCGCATCGAGCCGATCGCCGAGCTGTTCTCTGACCTTGACGGCAGCATCGACGCCCGCGAAGACGACTTCGAGAAAAAAGCGGAAGATCCGAAATTCACCGGTTTCCACCGTCTGGAAAAGGCGCTGTTTGGCGATAACAGCGTCAAGGGCATGGAAAAATATGCCGATCAGCTGAACAGCGATGTGCTGGAGCTGCAAAAACGCATCAGCGAGCTGGCGTTCCCGCCGTCAAAAGTCGTGGGCGGTGCGGCAGGATTAATTGAAGAAGTCGCGGCCAGCAAGATCAGCGGTGAAGAAGATCGCTACAGCCATACCGACCTGTGGGACTTCCAGGCCAATATTGACGGCGCGCAGAAAATTGTCGACCTGCTGCGCCCGCAGCTGCAAAAAGAGAACAGCGCGCTGCTGGCGAAAGTGGACGCCAACTTTAAGAAAGTGGACAGTATCCTCAGCAAATACCGCACCAAAGACGGTTTCGAAACTTACGATAAGCTGACCACCGCTGACCGTAATGCGCTGAAAGGGCCGATCACCACCCTGGCGGAAGATCTGGCTCAGCTGCGCGGGATCCTGGGTCTGGACTAAGTCGATGGCACAACAGAAACCACACGACGTGAACGAGCCGTCACGTCGTCGCTTACTGAAAGGGATCGGCGCGCTTGGCGGCGCGCTGGCCATCACCGGCGGCTGCCCGGTGGCACATGCGGCAAAAGCGGAAAGTTCCCCCGGGACGCTCGCACCCGACGCGCGTCAGGAAAAACAGCCATTCTACGGCCGGCATCAGGCGGGCATTCTGACGCCGCAGCAGGCCTCGATGATGCTGGTGGCGTTCGACGTGCTGGCGTCAGATAAAGCCGACCTCGAGCGTCTGTTCCGGCTGCTGACCCAGCGTATCGCCTTTTTAACCCACGGCGGCCCGGCGCCGGATACGCCTAATCCCCGGCTGCCGCCGATGGATTCCGGCATCTTAGGGCCGTGGATTGCCCCGGATAACCTGACCATCACCGTCTCGGTCGGCCATTCGCTGTTTGATGAGCGCTTTGGTCTCGCGGATAAAGTGCCGAGAAAACTGCAGCCGATGACTCGCTTCCCCAATGATTCGCTGGATGCCGCCCTGTGCCATGGCGACCTGCTGCTGCAGATCTGCGCCAATACTCAGGATACGGTGATCCACGCCCTGCGCGATGTCATCAAACATACGCCGGATTTGCTCAGCGTGCGCTGGAAGCGGGAAGGGTTTATCTCCGATAGCGCGGCGCGCAGCAAAGGCAAAGAGACCCCCATCAACCTGCTGGGTTTCAAAGACGGCACCGCTAATCCGGCGAGCCATGACAGCGCGCTGATGGATCAGGTCGTGTGGGTAACGGCGGATCAGGACGAGCCGGCCTGGGCCGTGGGCGGCAGCTATCAGGCGGCGCGCATCATCCAGTTTCACGTCGAGTTCTGGGACCGGACGCCGCTGAAAGAGCAGCAGACGATCTTTGGCCGCGACAAACACACCGGAGCGCCGCTGGGGATGAAAAACGAGCACGATACCCCGGATTACAGCAACGATCCTGGCGGCGAGACGATCGCGCTGGATAGCCATATTCGTCTGGCCAATCCTCGCACGCAGGAAACCCAGTCCAGCCTGATGATGCGCCGCGGCTACAGCTATTCGCTGGGCGTCACTAACGCCGGGCAACTGGATATGGGGCTGTTGTTCGTTTGCTATCAGCACGATCTGGAAAAGGGCTTTCTGACGGTGCAGAAACGGCTTAACGGCGAGGCGCTGGAGGAGTACGTCAAACCCATTGGCGGGGGCTACTTCTTTGTTTTACCCGGCGTAGTGGATGACAAGCACTACCTGGGACAGACGCTGCTGCAGGCCTGATACCGACCCTGTCCGCAAGGGCAGGGCGTTTTCTGCTGTTTTTCTCATTTTTCTTATATTTCCTGCCATGTGTTATATTTCTGTAATACAAATGACCGATAGTCTCCTACACTTGCTTAAGAACTATTTGTTGCGTCATTGTGAAAAATAAGTTGCATTAAGAATCTTTTTTGATGTACTTATTACATACGCGGTAGTTCCCGGCAGTGTGACGTTTCACTATGGAGATCGCGAATGGTAAGGTCCCGTACCGGACAACGTAAAACCACAGACCGTACTCTTCAGCACGGAAGCCCCGCTTCCGGCAGCGATTTTCTCACTCTTTCTCCCTCCGCTTCGAATTATTATCACCTTGGCAGGGTACGCGGTGCGCGTAGCCGCGACTCGTTGTCAGTTCTACCGGCAAGCAATGGCTTACAAGGAAGCCAAACCTCAATCGTTCGTGCGCATAGTCGCGTCGATGTTGACGCGTGTGATGTAAACCTACAACGCAAGGTGCTATCCATGGGAAGACAAAAAGCAGTGATCAAAGCTCGTCGTGAAGCAAAACGTGTGCTGAGACGGGATTCACGCAGTCATAAGCAGCGTGAAGAAGAATCGGTCACATCGCTTGTGCAAATGAGTGGCGTAGAAGCAATTGGCATGGCGCGGGACAGCCGTGATACTTCCCCAATTGAGGCGCGCAATGAGGCTCAGGCGCATTATCTGAATGCCATCGACAATAAACAGCTGATTTTCGCCACCGGCGAAGCCGGATGCGGCAAGACCTGGATTAGTGCGGCGAAGGCAGCGGAAGCGCTGATCCATAAGGATGTGGACAGAATTATTGTTACCCGTCCCGTTCTGCAGGCCGACGAAGATCTCGGCTTCTTACCGGGAGATATCGCCGAGAAGTTCGCGCCCTATTTCCGACCGGTTTACGACGTGCTGGTGAAAAGGTTGGGGGCTTCCTTTATGCAGTACTGCCTGCGTCCGGAAATCGGCAAGGTGGAAATCGCGCCGTTCGCCTATATGCGCGGACGTACCTTTGAAAATGCGGTGGTGATTCTGGACGAGGCCCAGAATGTGACCGCAGCGCAAATGAAGATGTTTTTAACCCGCCTCGGGGAGAACGTGACGGTCATCGTCAATGGCGATATCACCCAGTGCGACTTGCCCTCTGGTGTGAGATCTGGCCTAAGTGATGCGCTGGCGCGTTTTGAGGAAGACGAGATGATCGGCATCGTGCGTTTCACCACCGATGACTGCGTGCGCTCAGCCCTCTGCCAGCGGACGCTGAAAGCCTATTATTGAGCGTCATACTGTGAGCAAGGCCCGGGCTAGCCCGGGCTTTGTTGTTTTGATCTTTGCGACAGACTGAAGTGCGGATAAAATTTCTGTTTTGAGGGATCCATCGCTGTAGGTGATAGAATTTCTTCTCTGTAATACAAGAATATCTGCTTTGCTATACATAAGCGCCTTTCTAATAATTTCTTTCGTCTTACGCCGTTTTACTCATTTAATTGTATGGATACTTGTAAGGGAAGCACTATGGTCGTACATGGGAAAGTTATCAAGTTATTAATTACTATTTTGATGGTGGGGTTGTCATCTGCTGCTTATAGTAAAGATTATCAGGCAGGGAAAAACTTCACTGTCATTAATTCTACTGTTAAGCAACCGCCGCAACTGGTTGAGTTTTTTTCCTTCTACTGCGGACCTTGTTATGCGTTTGCAGAGCGCATCAATGTTGATACAGCTATCAGAAAGCGCCTGCCCGACGATATGAAACTGGAAAAATACCATGTCAGCCAGATGGGACCTTTAGGACCAGCATTAACAGAAGCATGGGCCGTAGCACAATATGCTGGGGTAGATGGCAAGGTGGAAAAGTTATTGTTTGAAGGCTTACAGGTTAAGCGTGATATTAAAACGACAGCTGATATTGTTAAGGTCTTTAATCAACTTGGCATTACGTCCGAGAAATATGCCGAAATGCAAAGTAATTTTATGGTAAAAGCTTTAATTGCCAGACAGGACAATCTGGTCGAAAAAATGAAAGTAAGTGGTACGCCTTCTTTTTATGTTTCAGGGAAATATCATATTAACAATGCATCACTCGCGCAAGATGACTATGATACCTATGCAGAGGATATGGCGAATCTGGTTTTATTTTTGCTTAACAAATCCCAGTGACGTGAAGTGAGATAGTTTCATTCGGATTGTCTTTTTCGTTCTGTCCAGGTGGTTGCGCCAGTTGTCGAACCCCGGTCGGGGGTTCTCATCCGCCCCCAGCGGAGAATATAAAAGAAAAGAGCCCGTACTTGCGTACGAGCTCTTCTTAAAATATGGCGGTGAGGGGGGGATTGACTCGCTTCGCTCGCCCCTGCGGGGCAGCCCGCTCGCAGGCTCGCGGTCTGTCCAACTGGCGTTGCCAGTTGTCGAACCCCGGTCGGGGGTTCTCATCCCCCCCCAGCGGAGAATATAAAAGAAAAGAGCCCGTACTTACGTACAGGCTCTCATCTCGAATATGGCGGTGAGGGGGGGATTCGAACCCCCGATACGTTGCCGTATACACACTTTCCAGGCGTGCTCCTTCAGCCACTCGGACACCTCACCATATTGTCTTGCTGCTCACCTTGGGTGGGCAACGGGGCGCTACTATAGGGAGTTGCGTTTAAACGGTCAAGCATAATTTCTTCTTTCTTTACCGACCGCTCACGCAATGAACAACGCCCCGCTGCGACGTAGCGGGGCAGGCGTTTTAGCGCTGGGAATCAAGCTGTTCGTTATTCTTCACGACGTCCTGCGCTTTGCTATAGCTTTCGATCAGCAGCTGGTAGGCCGGGAAGACTTTGGTGTACACCTCCGCCCATTCTGCGGCGTCCGGGCGATTCCAGGTACGCTGCAGCTCAGAGGCGACGGCGGCGGTATCCATCGGCACTACGCCGGCCTGTACCACGCGAGCCAGGGTGATCTCCTGCGCCATTTTGCTGTAGGTGCCGGAAGCGTCAATCACGGCAAACACTTTATAACCGTCGGCGACGGCGGCAATCGCCGGGAAGGCCATGCAGACGCTGGTGATGGTCCCGGCGATAATCAGCGTTTTGCGACCGGTCGCTTTCACCGCGGCGACGAATTCCGGGTTATCCCAGGCGTTGATCTCGCCTTTACGGGCGATGTACGTCGCATGCGGCGCGTTCTCATGAATCTCCGGGATCAGCGGACCGTTCGGCCCCTGCGGCACGGAAGCGGTGGTGATCACCGGGATCCCGGCAAGCGAGGCCATCTTCGCCAGCGCGGCGGCGCGAGCGCGCAGCTCTGGCATCGGCATATCGCCGACGGTCTGGAACAGGCCGCTCTGGTGGTCAATCAACAGCATGGCGGTATCGTTGACATCAATCACCGGACGAGCACCGTTAAAGTTAGCGGGAGTTGACATAGCATTCACCTCAATGAGTTAGATTTGGCCAAAGCGGCCGCTGTTAAAATCGCGAACGGCTTCTGCGATCTGTGTTTTGTTATTCATGACAAAGGGGCCATAGCCCACAATCGGCTCCTGCAGCGGTTCGCCGGCCATCAGCAGAACTTTTGCCTGGGTTGTCGCCTCCAGGTGCAATGCGTCTCCTGCCTGGCTCAGGACGGCGAGCTGGCCTTCGCGGGCGGATTCGGAACCGTTGATGATCACTTCCCCTTCCAGTACCACCAGCGCAGTACTCCAGCCTTCCGGCTGGCGAAGCGTGAGGTCGTGCCCCTGATTCAGCTGCAGATCCCACACGTTAAGCGGTGAGAAGGTATGGGCCGGGCCGCTGACGTCGTCATACTGGCCGGCAATAACCCGAACCTGTCCGGCGCCATTCGCCAGCGCGGCGGTGGGGATTGTCCCGGCGGTAATGCTCTGGTAGCCGGGGGCCGTCATTTTGTCTTTGGCGGGCAGGTTGACCCACAGCTGGAGCATCTTCAGCTCGCCGCCGCTGCGGGTGAAGGCCTCCGAGTGGAACTCTTCGTGCAGGATCCCGGCGCCGGCCGTCATCCATTGCACGTCGCCTGGGCCGATCACCCCGCCGCGTCCGGTGGAGTCACGATGCTCTACTTCACCGGCGTAGACGATAGTGACGGTTTCGAATCCGCGATGCGGATGCTCACCGACGCCGCGTTTATCGCTGCCTGCCGGGAAGGTGTACGGCCCGGCATAGTCGAGCAGTAAGAAGGGGCTCAACTGCTGGCCGTGCGTCTGATAGGAAAACATCGAACGAACCGGGAAGCCGTCGCCTACCCAATGCTGCGCAGGCGCGGTGTAGACTCCTGTAATCTGTTTCATGGCTTTCTCCTGTGTATCGGTATCTGATGTGAATAAGCTTATATCCGGGACGACGTGTGCGGTAGTAAGCAAAAATGACCTATACTGTTCCAAAAATGGAACAATGGAGGAAGGATGCAGGATCTCAATGACTTCGCCTGGTTTGTCCAGGTCGTGGACCATGGCGGTTTCGCCGCGGCGGGGCGAGCGCTTGACCAGCCGAAATCCAAGCTCAGCCGCCGTATTGCGCAACTCGAGGAGCGGTTGGGCGTGCGTTTGATTCAGCGAACCACTCGCCAGTTCGCGGTCACCGAGGTCGGGCAGACCTTTTACCAGCATTGCAAAGCGATGCTGATTGAGGCCGAGGCGGCGCAGCAGGCGGTCGACACGCTGCGCGCCGAGCCGCGCGGCAGCGTCAGGATCACCTGTCCGGTCACCTTGCTGCATGTCCATATCGGACCGATGCTGGCGCGATTTATGGCGCGCTATCCCGGGGTAACATTGCATCTTGAGGCGACCAATCGCCGGGTGGATGTGGTCGGTGAGGGCATTGATGTGGCGATCCGCGTCCGTCCCCGGCCAATCGAGGACAGCGACCTGGTGATGCGCGTGCTGGCGGACCGCGGGCACCGGCTGGTGGCCAGTTCGCAGCTGATTTCCCGGCTCGGACGCCCGCAGGCGCCGTCTGAGCTGAGCGACTGGCCGGGGCTCAGCCTGGGGGCGAACAAGCATCAGCATAAATGGCAGCTTACCGGGCCTGAAGGGGCAAGGGCGGAGGTGTATTTCACGCCGCGAATGGTGACCACCGATATGCTGGCGCTGCGCGAGGCGGCGATAGCCGGCGTGGGGGTGGTGCAGCTTCCTTTATTGATGGTGCGCGATCAGCTGGCGTCAGGGGAGTTAGAGGTGGTACTGGATGAGTGGCAGCCGCGGCGGGAAGTGATCCATGCGGTATTTGCCTCCCGGCGCGGGCTGCTGCCCTCCGTTAGAGCGCTGGTGGATTACCTCAGCGAAGAGTATCAGCGAATGGAGGAGGATTAGCTTCGGGATTCGCTTTTCCCGGGGGGCGTCCCCCCAGCGGAGAATATAAAAGAAAAGAGCCCGTACTTGCGTACAGGCTCTCATCTCGAATATGGCGGTGAGGGGGGGATTGACTCGCTTCGCTCGCCCCTGCGGGGCAGCCCGCTCGCAGGCTCGCGGTCTGTCCAGGTGGCGTTGCCAGTTGTCGAACCCCGGTCGGGGGTTCTCATCCCCCCCCCGGCGGGTGCCACATGCGAAAAAAAAGCCCGTACTTGCGTACGAGCTCTTCTTAAAATATGGCGGTGAGGGGGGGATTGACTCGCTTCGCTCGCCCCTGCGGGGCAGCCCGCTCGCAGGCTAGCGGTCTGTCCAACTGGCGTTGCCAGTTGTCGAACCCCGGTCGGGGGTTCTCATCCCCCCCAGCGGAGAATATAAAAGAAAAGAGCCCGTACTTGCGTACAGGCTCTCATCTCGAATATGGCGGTGAGGGGGGGATTGACTCGCTTCGCTCGCCCCTGCGGGGCAGCCCGCTCGCGGGCTCACGGTCTGTCCAACTGGCTGCGCCAGCTGTCGAACCCCGGTCGGGGATTCTCATCCCCCCCAGCGGGTGCCACATGCGAAAAAAAAGCCCGTACTTGCGTACGAGCTCTTCTTAAAATATGGCGGTGAGGGGGGGATTCGAACCCCCGATACGTTGCCGTATACACACTTTCCAGGCGTGCTCCTTCAGCCACTCGGACACCTCACCATATTGTCTTTCCCGTTGTTGTCGGGAACGGGCGCTAATGTAGGGAAATACGTATCGCCCGTCAATCAACTTTTTGCAAAATCAGCGCGTTTAGACAAACTTCGAACAACTTGCTCCTTAAACGTGCGAAATCCGTTTTTTTTGTCGCCACCCCCTTTTCACTTTGCGACAAGGGGAAATTTGCTATGCTGGCAAACCAATAGAAAACAATGAGTAAAATAAGACGCCAGCATTAACCTGCCCCGGGCGTTTGCTATCAGGAGCCCCTATGGAGATTATTTTTTACCATCCGACCTTTGATACCCAATACTGGATCCGAGAGCTGGAAAAGCAGTTACCCGGCGTGCGAGTGCGCGAATGGAAAGCGGGCGATAACCAGCCGGCGGACTATGCCCTGGTCTGGCATCCACCGGTAGAGATGCTGCAGGGCAGGGCGCTGAAGGCCGTGTTCGCCCTGGGGGCGGGGGTGGATTCGATCCTCAGTAAGCTGCGCGATCATCCGGATATGCTGCCCCTGTCGATCCCGCTGTTTCGTCTTGAAGATACCGGCATGGGACGGCAGATGCAGGAGTATGCGGTGAGCCAGGTTCTGCACTGGTTCCGCCGGTTCGATGACTATCAGGCGCAGAAGCTGGCGTCCCGCTGGCAGCCGTTGCCTGAGTATCTTGCCGACGATTTCACCGTCGGGATTATGGGCGCCGGCGTGCTGGGGGCGAAGGTGGCGGAAAGCCTGCAACCCTGGGGATTCCCGCTTCGCGTCTGGAGCCGTAGCCGCAAAGCCTGGCCGCAGGTGCAGAGCTTTGCCGGCCAGGCCGAGCTGGGCACATTCCTGCAGGGGACCCGCGTGCTGATCAACCTGCTGCCGAACACCGCTGAAACCGTCGGCATTATTAACCAGACGCTGCTGGCGCAGCTGCCGGATGAGAGCTATGTCCTAAACCTTGCCCGCGGCGTGCATGTCGTTGAAGAAGATCTGCTGGCGGCGCTGAACAGCGGTAAGCTCAAAGGGGCAATGCTCGATGTCTTCAGTCGCGAACCGTTGCCCCAGGAGAGCCCGCTTTGGGCGCACCCGCGGGTGGCCATGACTCCCCACGTGGCGGCAGTCACCCGCCCGATGGAGGCCATTGCCTACATCGCCGGGACCATTAGCCGCCTGGAGCGAGGGGAACCGGTTAGCGGTCAGGTCGATCGTCAGCGCGGTTATTAAGGTAAGCAAACCCCGCCACGGCGGGGTTTTTGCTAATCAAGCGCCCGGATTCCTGCTATTCTTGCGGCAAACAGAAGAGGAGAATGTGATGTATCCCGTTGACCTGCACATGCATACCGTCGCCAGCACCCACGCCTACAGCACCCTGCACGATTATATTGCGGAAGCAAAGCGTAAAGGGATCAAACTCTTCGCCATTACCGATCACGGCCCGGACATGGCGGATGCTCCGCACTACTGGCATTTCGTTAATATGCGCATCTGGCCCCGTCTGGTGGACGGTGTGGGGATCCTGCGCGGAATTGAGTCGAATATAAAAAATATCGAAGGCGAGATCGACTGTTCCGGGCCGATGTTGACGTCGCTCGATCTGATCATCGCCGGATTCCACGAGCCGGTGTTTCCGCCGCAGGATAGCGCCACCCATACGCAGGCGATGATTGCCGCGATGGCCAGCGGTAAAGTGCATATGATTAGCCATCCGGGTAATCCGAAATTCCCGGTGGATATCCCGGCCATTGCCGAAGCGGCTGCCCGTTACCAGGTGGCGCTGGAGATCAATAACTCCTCTTTCGTTTCATCGCGCGTGGGCAGTGAAGATAACTGCCGGGCCATCGCCGCCGCGGTGCGCGACGCCGGAGGGTGGGTGGCGCTGGGCTCGGATTCTCACACTGCGTTTACCCTCGGAGAGTTTACCGAATGCCGCAAGATCCTCGATGCTGTCGATTTCCCGGAGGAGAGGATCCTCAACGTTTCTCCGCGTCGCCTGCTCGACTTCCTCGAGTCGCGTGGTATGCCGGCGATCCCGGAATTTGCTGACCTTTAATTTGTATAACTGGAATAACTGAATGAACGAGTTTTCAATCCTCTGCCGCGTGCTAGGTTCGCTGTATTACCGTCAACCGCAGGACCCGCTGCTGGTGCCGCTGTTTACCCTGATCCGCGAGGGCAAACTGGCCGCCAGCTGGCCGCTGGAACAGGACGAGCTGCTGGCGCGTCTGCAGAAAAGCTGTGAAATGCAGTCCCTGGCGACGGACTATAATGCGCTGTTCGTCGGTGAAGCCTGCAGCGTCCCGCCGTACCGCAGCGCGTGGGTGGAGGGTTCCTCGGAAGCGGAGGTCCGGGCTTTTCTGAGCGAGCATGGCATCCCGACGGGAGAAGGTCCGGCGGATCATCTCGGAGCGCTGCTGCTGGCCGCCTCCTGGCTGGAGGATCATGCCACAGAAGAGCAGAGCGAGACGCTGGAGCGCCTGTTTGCCGACTATATCCTGCCGTGGTGCGGGACAATGCTGGGGAAAGTCGAAGCGCATGCGCACACAGCGTTCTGGCGCACGATGGCGCCGTTGACCCGCGACGCCATCGCCGCGATGTGGGACGAGCTTCAGGAAGAAGATGAGCAATAAAATGTGATTTAAGTCACTATTTGAATGTAACTGAAATTAGGTTCATTCATATAGTGTGTTTTAGATCGCATTCTTCCGGCGCGTATCTGCTAGGATACGCGCCATGAACATACTCTTCGCAATCGCATTAACGACGGGCATTCTCTCCGGGATTTGGGGATGGGTGGCGGTCGCCCTCGGCCTGCTGAGCTGGGCCGGTTTCCTCGGCTGTACCGCCTATTTCGCCTGCCCGCAGGGCGGTCTGAAAGGTCTGGCCATCTCCTCCTGTACGGTAATGAGCGGCGTGGTCTGGGCGTTGGTGATTATCCACGGTAGCGCGCTGGCCCCGCAGCTGCAGATCCTCAGCTATATGATGACCGGCGTCGTGGCCTTTCTGATGTGCATCCAGGCGCGACAGACGCTGCTGTCGTTTGTCCCCGGCACCTTTATCGGCGCCTGCGCGACCTTCGCGGCAGACGGCGACTGGCGTCTGGTTATCCCTTCTCTGGCGCTGGGCCTGGTCTTTGGCTATGCCATGAAAAATAGTGGCCTGTGGCTGGCGGCCCGTGCGGATAAGCATAAATCGTTCGCCAATGACAACGCCTGAGCGGCGGGACGATAATAGCAACAGGACCCTCAGGGTCCTGTTTTTTTTACCTTCTTGTCGCCGGCGCGGCGGGATAATCTTGCTCCCGGGGGCGGGTATGCCCTAGTATCGGCAGAAAGCCGTATCTACGCGCTATGCCGACAGGAGGAGAAATGGCTGTTCAACCTGAAGTAATTCTCGGCGATATTACGACGCTTGATGTCGATGTGATTGTGAATGCGGCAAACCCCTCGCTGCTGGGCGGCGGCGGGGTGGATGGCGCGATCCACCGGGCGGCCGGTCCCGCGCTGCTGGCGGCCTGCAAGCAAGTGTTGCAGCAGCAGGGCGAATGTCCCCCTGGTCATGCGGTGATCACGATGGCGGGCGATCTTCCCGCCAGCGCGGTGATCCACACCGTGGGCCCGGTCTGGCACGGCGGCGACCGCATGGAGGCGCAAACCCTGGCCGATGCCTACAAAAACAGCCTGCAGCTGGCGGCGGCAAACAATTATCGCTCCATTGCGTTTCCGGCGATCAGCACCGGCGTGTATGGCTATCCGAAAGAGGAAGCGGCGGCGATCGCCGTGCGCACCGTGACCGCGTTTCTCACCCGCTATAACCCGCTTGAACGGGTCCTGTTCGTCTGTTTCGACGAGGAAACGGCGGCTATCTATCGTCGCCTGCTGGCGGCATACCCCTGATTCCGCAGAATAGGCTATGATAACCGCCGGTATTGACAGGAATGATGGATTGCAGGAGGGAGCAGGTGTCGGAAGGAAAAGTACAGCAGAAGCAGCAGGCGCGCCGCGCGGAGATCGTTGCCGCTGCGCAAAGATGTTTTGCGGCAAAGGGATTGCATGGCGCCTCTGTCGCTGATATCGCCCGCGAGGCGGGCCTGAGCGTCGGTCAGCTGTATCGCATTTTTGCCAGCAAGGAAGCGATCATCGAAGCGATTGTCAGCGAAATCGTCAACGCCAGGGTCGGGGAGATGATCGATGAGAACCACAATCTGGCGCGCAAAGCGGCGGTGCTGGCCGGCAGGATCCCGACTTCGTCAGCCACCAAAAGCGACAATTATCTGTTGATGGAAATTAACGCCGAAGCCTCGCGTAACCCACGCTTGCGCGAGATCCTGGTGCAGGCCGATCGGAGGTTGAAAGAGGAGGGCGGCCGTTTGTCGCAGCGCTATCATCCCGGTCTCGGCGATGCGCGACGCAATGCTGCTTCAGAGCTCATCGCCGTTCTGACGGAGGGGGCAGCCTACCGCTGTGAGCTGAGCGCCTCCACTCCGGTCGATAAAGCGGATTTAGAAGCCCTGTATAATATGATCTTCGATCGGCTGTTTGATGAGCAAGCGTAGCGCGGCACGCCTGGCGTGCCGCAAAGGCTAAAGGTTAGCTGGCCGAGGCCGGGGTTTTTGCCGGTTTGCTCATGGGTTTACCGGAGAACAGGAAACGCAGCAGCGGAATACGCAGATGAATTTCATACAGGATCAGGGCAATACCCACCACAAAAACCAACCCGCCAATAAAGCCTAAGGTATTCGACTTAATGGCCGGGGTGATCCACGCCCCGTACAGCAGCGTCAGCGGATGGTGCACCAGATAAATAAACAGCGAAGCATTGACGAAGTAGGTCACCCGCGCCGACTGGAAATTCAGCAGGCGATGGCCGAGCGAGAAGATCACATTTACCATCCACAGCCCCAGCACCATGGTGATCACCGATTCCGTTTCATACATCCAACCGTCGCCAGATCCATACTGCTGGTTCAGGCGGTAAGCGATGAATCCCAGCAGTGACGCCACGCAACACCATGGCGACGGGGTGGTGAACATCGCCTTTAAGCGCGGGTTAATAAAGGTCTGCGCCCCCAGCACAAAGAAGGGTAGATAGAACAGCGTCTGCATGACCACAAAGTTAAACAGACCATTGCTCAGCAGGGGCGGGTAGATCACGAACAATGACCGACGGATCAGCGCGTAAAGCACCCCCAGCGCGAGGAAAATCATCGTCAGCTGGCCCATGGTGACAGTGTCACCGAATGCGTGAGCGCCCGGAGCCGGGCGGCGCGTCAGCCATTTAAACAGCACCACCCCCAGCGAGGTCAGCACCACCAGGACCAGCAAAAACCAGAGGTGGGAAATGAGCTCCCACGCCAGGGTGTTGAATTTGTCGTACCCCGAAAGGGTGTGCCAGTTTTCCGCCTTGCCGTTGACGTACTGCAGCATAATAAACTGCGGCAGCGTCAGCAGCGGGATGGCGGTGAGCATCGGAATACCGACCCGTTCGACGCGCACTTTCCACCACTTTTTCAGCGGGTAGCGCAGGAACAGCATGTAGGAGAAATAGCCGGAGATCACGAAGAAGACCTGCATGCGGAAGGCATGAATGAAATCATTAAACAACGTCAGCCACCACGAGGGCTCTGCGCTGTTGACATGCCAGCTATGGCTGGAATAAATCAGCGAAATGTGAAAAGGGATCCCCAGCAGCATCAGCCAGGCGCGGATGCTGTCGAAAAAATATTCACGCTGTACCGGAGTATTATTCATACGATTCACGACAATCTCAGATAATTCGTCTTATCACTCAAGATGATAACGCTTACATTATCAGCAACCCTACATGAACTCGGGGTACCTGTCTCCAGGATAAGCACGCAAAGTGCAAACGGGACTGCGAACTGTTTATTCCCTGCGCCGCTACGCTGAACAAAGCAGGGATTATGTTGTCGGATTGCCTGAGTTTCCATTAAAATAGATCGGATCGATTTAAGCACACAAAGGGGGAAGTGCTTACTTATATGAAACATAAACCACAGATGATGAAAATGCGTTGGTTAAGCGCAGCCGTAATGTTGTCCCTGTGTACTTCATCTGCATGGGCATTTAGCATTGATGACGTTGCAAAAGAGGCCAAAACGTTAGCCGGGAAAGGCTATGAAGCGCCAAAGAGTAACCTGCCCTCCGCTTTCCGCGACATGAAATACGCGGACTACCAGCAAATTCAGTTTAATCACGATAAAGCTTACTGGAATAACCAGAAAACCCCATTCAAGCTTGAATTTTACCATCAGGGTATGTACTTCGACACGCCGGTCACCATCAATGAAGTGACGGCCACCAGCGTGCGCAAAATTAAATATAGCCCGGACTATTTTAACTTTGGTAACGTTCAGCACGATAAAGACACGGTGAAAGACCTTGGTTTCGCCGGCTTCAAAGTACTGTATCCGATCAACAGCAAAGATAAGAACGATGAAATCGTCAGCATGCTCGGTGCCAGCTACTTCCGCGTGCTGGGTCAGGGTCAGGTATACGGTCTGTCCGCGCGCGGTCTGGCTATCGATACCGCGCTGCCATCCGGCGAAGAGTTCCCGCGTTTTCGTGAGTTCTGGATCGAGCGTCCAAAAGCTACCGACAAGCGTCTGACTATCTATGCGCTGCTGGATTCGCCGCGGGCAACCGGCGCTTATCGCTTTGTGATCATGCCGGGACGCGATACCGTGGTGGATGTCCAGTCCAAAGTTTATCTGCGTGACAAAGTGGGCAAACTGGGCGTGGCGCCGCTCACCAGTATGTTCCTGTTTGGTTCCAACCAGCCTTCTCCGGCGCTGAACTATCGTCCGGCGCTGCACGACTCCAATGGTCTGTCGATCCTGGCGGGCAACGGCGAGTGGATCTGGCGTCCGCTGAACAATCCGAAACACCTGGCCGTTAGCAGCTATGCGATGGAAAACCCGCAAGGGTTCGGCCTGCTGCAGCGCGGCCGTCAGTTCTCGCGCTTCGAGGACCTTGACGATCGTTATGACCTGCGCCCGAGCGCCTGGATCACCCCGAAAGGGGAGTGGGGCAAAGGGAAAATCGAACTGGTCGAAATCCCGACCAACGATGAAACCAACGATAACATCGTGACTTACTGGACGCCGGATCAGCTGCCGGAGCCGGGCAAGGAGATGAACTTCAAGTACACCATCACCTTCAGCCGCGATGAAGACAAGCTGCATGCGCCGGATAACGCGTACGTTATGCAGACCCGCCGCTCTACCGGCGATGTGAAGCAGTCGAACCTGATCCGCCAGCCGGACGGCACCATTGCTTTCATTGTCGACTTCACCGGCGCCGATATGAAAAAACTGCCGGCGGATACCCCGGTCGCCGCCCAGGCGAGCACCGGCGATAACGCTGAAATCGTTGAAAATACCGTGCGTTACAATCCGGTGACCAAAGGCTGGCGAATGATCCTGCGTTTGAAGGTGAAAGATCCGAAGAAAACGACGGAAATGCGCGCCGCACTGGTTAACGGCGATGACACGTTGAGCGAAACCTGGAGCTATCAGCTGCCTGCCAATGAATAAGATAACGAAGTACATTGACGCATTGCCGCTGTCGGACGCCGAGAAATCGGCGCTGCCGGACACCAGCCTGCAGGCCGTTCATCAGGCCCTGGATGACGAACATCAGACCTTCGCCCGCGAAGACGACTCCCCGCTGGGGTCGGTCAAGGCGCGGCTGGCGCACAGCTGGCCGGATTCGCTGTCTGGCGATCAGCTGGTGAAGGATGATGAAGGCCGCACCCAGCTGCATGCGATGCCGAAAGCCAAGCGCTCCTCGATGATCCCGGACCCGTGGCGTACCAACCCGGTTGGCCGCTTCTGGGACCGTCTGCGCGGACGCGATGTCACGCCGCGCTATCTCTCCCGCCTGACGCAAGAAGAGCGCGAGAGCGAGCAAAAATGGCGTACCGTCGGCACCATTCGTCGCTACATCCTGTTGCTGCTGACGCTGTCGCAGACCGTGGTGGCGACCTGGTACATGAAAACCATTCTGCCTTATCAGGGCTGGGCGCTGATCAACCCGGCCGACATGGTGGGGCAGAACCTGTGGGTCTCGTTCATGCAGCTGCTGCCGTACGTGTTGCAGAGCGGCATTCTGATCCTCTTCGCGGTGCTGTTCTGCTGGGTTTCCGCCGGCTTCTGGACCGCGTTAATGGGCTTCCTGCAGCTGTTGATCGGCCGCGATAAGTACAGTATTTCCGCCTCGACGGTCGGTGACGAACCGTTGAACCCGGCGCACCGTACGGCGCTTATTATGCCGATCTGTAACGAAGACGTTGACCGCGTGTTCGCCGGGCTGCGGGCGACCTGGGAGTCGGTGAAAGCCACCGGCAACGCCGCCCATTTCGACGTCTATATCCTCAGCGACAGCTATAACCCCGATATCTGTGTCGCTGAGCAAAAGGCGTGGATGGAGCTGATTGCCGAAGTACAGGGCGAAGGGCAGATCTTCTACCGTCGTCGTCGTCGTCGCGTGAAGCGTAAGAGCGGCAACATCGATGATTTCTGCCGCCGCTGGGGCAGCCAGTATAGCTACATGGTGGTGCTGGATGCTGACTCGGTGATGACCGGAGAGTGTCTGAGCAGCCTGGTGCGCCTGATGGAAGCGAACCCGAACGCCGGGATCATCCAGTCATCCCCGCGCGCCTCGGGCATGGACACGCTGTATGCGCGTTGCCAGCAGTTTGCCACCCGGGTGTATGGTCCGTTGTTTACGGCGGGTCTGCACTTCTGGCAGCTGGGGGAGTCCCACTACTGGGGACACAACGCCATTATCCGCGTGAAGCCGTTCATTGAGCACTGCGCGCTGGCGCCGCTGCCGGGCGAGGGCAACTTTGCCGGGTCGATTCTGTCGCACGACTTCGTTGAAGCCGCGCTGATGCGCCGCGCCGGCTGGGGCGTGTGGATTGCCTACGATCTGCCGGGCTCCTATGAAGAGCTGCCGCCGAACCTGCTGGACGAGCTGAAACGCGACCGCCGCTGGTGCCAGGGCAACCTGATGAACTTCCGCCTGTTCCTCGTGAGAGGGATGCACCCGGTTCACCGGGCGGTGTTCCTTACCGGCGTGATGTCCTACCTGTCGGCGCCGCTGTGGTTTATGTTCCTTGCCCTGTCGACAGCGCTGCAGGTGGTGCATGCCCTGACCGAGCCGCAGTACTTCCTGCAGCCGCGTCAGCTGTTCCCGGTGTGGCCGCAGTGGCGTCCGGAGCTGGCTATTGCGCTGTTCGCCTCGACCATGGTGCTGCTGTTCCTGCCGAAGCTGCTGAGTATCATCCTGGTGTGGTGTAAGGGGCCGAAGGAGTACGGTGGATTTATCCGCGTGACGCTTTCCCTGCTGCTGGAGGTCCTGTTCTCGGTCCTGCTGGCGCCGGTGCGCATGCTGTTCCACACCGTCTTCGTGGTCAGCGCCTTCCTCGGCTGGGAAGTGGTGTGGAATTCGCCGCAGCGTGATGATGACTCCACGCCATGGGGAGAAGCCTTTATGCGTCACGGCTCGCAGCTGCTGCTGGGGCTGGTATGGGCGGTCGGAATGGCATGGCTGGATCTGCGCTTCCTGTTCTGGCTGGCGCCGATTGTCGTATCGCTGATCCTGTCGCCGTTCGTGTCGGCGATCTCCAGCCGGGCGACCGTGGGCCTGCGCACCAAGCGCTGGAAGCTGTTCCTGATCCCGGAAGAGTATTCGCCGCCGCAGGTGCTCAAGGATACCGATGCGTACCTGACGCTGAACCGTCAGCGTTCGCTGGACGATGGCTTTATGCACGCGGTGTTTAACCCGTCGTTTAACGCCCTCGCGACCGCGATGGCCACCGCGCGCCACCGTCAGGGTCATATCCTGGAGATCGCCCGCGAGCGCCATGTCGAGCAGGCGCTGAATGAAACGCCGGATAAGCTGAACCGCGATCGTCGACTGGTGCTGTTGAGCGACCCGGTAACCATGTCGCGTCTGCACTATCGCGTATGGGCCGCGCCGGAGAAATACTCCTCGTGGGTGAACGCCTATCAGCAGCTGGCGCTTAACCCGCTGGCGCTGAAAACGAAATAAGCCGTACGTTAAGGAAAATACCGGCAGCGATGCCGGTATTTTTTTATCTGAAACACGAGGTTGTGGATGCGAATACTACCTATCATTGCCATGGCGCTGCTGCTTAGCGGCTGCGGCAGCATTATTAGCCGGACGGTGCCCGGGCAGGGGCATGGCAATCAATATTACCCGGGCGTGCAGTGGGACGTTCGCGATTCAGGATGGCGCTATCTCACCATTCTGGACCTGCCGTTCTCGCTGGTTTTCGATACGCTGCTGCTGCCGCTGGACGCCAGCCACGGGCCCTATAACTGATTAACGCTCGTCCCACTCGTCGGCCGCCGTCTGTCCCTCTTCGGTGTCCAGCGAGGGCTCGAGCTGGAATTCACCTTCATCCCACTCATGGAGCGTATTTTCCTCCAGCCACTCCTGACGCAGCTCTATCTCATCATAATCCCCATCGAAGACGCTCTGCGCGGCTTCGCCGCTGAGCATCGGTAAGCATTCGCCTTGTTCCTCTTCGTCAGCAAAAAATTCGGCCTGCCAGGCGATATCGCCATCCTGCAGCACATACTTTTGAATATTGAGCTGCTCAACGTTAGCGCTCTCTTCATCGCTGTCAGGGTTGTTGGCGAGAAATTCTTCACGTGCTGCATCAATAGCTTCTTCGAGCGTGGCATAGAACATCGAATCCTTTGGCATAGCGAATCTCCTGAGAAGAATATGAATTGAACACGATTCAATCTATAGAAGGCGCCAGGCAAGGCGTCAAGGGGCTGAGCCCCTCTGGACGTTAATTTACTGAATGGCGGTCGGGCTGCGAGGCGTCCGCGGCTGGCCGGCGCAGGCTGAGGGTCGAATAGATCGCGTTAAACAACACCACTCCTGCGGTGACAAGGAAGACGGCGCGAAAGCCGTAGTTGGCGGAAACCGAGGCGCCGATCAGGGGGCCGGTGACGTTGCCAATATCACGAAATGACTGGTTATAACTGAAGATCCGCCCGGAGATCTGGCTGGTGGAGTTATACACCAGCAGGGTTTGCACCGCCGGCAGCAGCGCGCCGTCCGCGGCGCCGAGCAGGAATCGCAGGATACCTAACTGCAGCGGGGTCTGGACGAACGACATCGGGATCAGCAACAGCACCGAGATAATCAGCGCCACGATGAGGATTTTTTCCGGTCCGATACGATCCCCCAGTTTGCCCAGACGAGGGGCGCTCATCAGGGCGGCAATGCCCGGCACCGAGGCGATCATCCCGCTGATAAAGGCGATATTGCTGACGTTACCCGCCAGATCGCGCACGTAAAGCGTCAGGATCGGCGCAATGGAGCCGGTAGCGACCTGGATGATCAGCGAGGTGACAAACAGGCTGAGCACCAGTTTCGGATTCTGCAGCGAGGAGAACACCGCCTTCGCGCTGAGCATCTCTTTTTTGGCGATCGGGACAAAATTTTCACGGATTAAAAACAGGGTAAACAGGAAGCAGATAAACAGCACCGCCGCGGTCATAAAGAAGACAGTACGCAGGCCCCAGTGGTCGGCCAGGAAGCCACCCGCCAGCGGGCCGAGCAGGGCGCCGCTTACCGCGCCGGTTGACAGCGTGCCCAGCGCCCAGCCGCTTTTATGGCGCGGGATCTGGGTGGCAATCAGGGCGTTGGCATTGGGAATAAAGCCCCCCAGCAGGCCGAGCAGCGCGCGCAGTAGCAGAAACTGCCAGATATTCTGCGCCAGCCCCATCAACATCATGACGATGGCCATCCCGAGGGCTGAACGCAGCAGCATGATTTTACGTCCCTTGCGGTCAGCAAGTCCGCCCCAGAACGGCGAGGCGATGGCGGAGAAGAGAAAAGTGATGCTAAAGACCAGCCCGGACCACATGTTGAGGGCGCTATGCCCGGTGACGCCGAGTTGTTCGACGTAGAGCGGCAGAAAGGGCATGACCAGGCTGAAGGCGGCGCCGGTTAAAAAGCAGCCAAGCCAGGTGACGGTCAGGTTTCGTTTCCAGTTAATGGGGGTATCAGCAGACGACATAGGGTTCCACTGGCCTGCGCGGCAGGTCAAATTAAGAGAAAATATGAGCCTGCTAATTATGCGCCTGGGAAATAAATGCCGCAATGGAGGAGAGCTTTTAAAGCTAAAGCAGAGCGTAAAGCCTGAGCGCTGGGGATTCCCGGCCGGGAGGCGCGCGGCCGGGAAAAAGGTTCAGTAGCGGGAGGGCATCCCCTCGGGGCGGGTTTTAAAGCGGCGATGGAGCCACATATATTGTTCCGGGGCCATCATAATGCACTGCTCTACGATCTTATTCATCCACGCAGCGGTGGTTTCCGCGTCGTCCAGCGGCGGGGAGCACTCTGGCGGCAGGATAATCAGTTCATAACCTTTACCGTCCGGTTTACGGCGTGGAACAAAGGGCACGATGCAGGCTTTGGACATTTTCGCCAGCATCCAGGTGCCGGAGGTGGTCGCCGCCTGGTCTACGGCAAACAGTGGGGCGAAGACGCTGGCGGTCGGGCCGTAATCATGATCTGGCGCGTACCACACCACGTCGCCTTTTTTCAGCGCGCGGATCATGCCTTTCAGATCCTTGCGGTCGATCATGTCCTTGTTGGAGCGCAGTCGGCCCCAGGTCTGCAGCCAGTCGATGACCGGGTTATCGTTGGGACGATAGACGCCAATCCCCGGCTCGTTCATACCGAACATCCGCGCGCCCATTTCCAGTGTCAGGAAATGAATGCCGATCAGCAGAATGCCGCGCTGCTGCGCCTGCACAGCGCGAATATGCTCAAAGCCGATGGTGTCGGTCCAGCGGGCGATGCGGCGAACCGGCCAGAACCAGGCCATACCGGTCTCCATCAGCCCCATACCCACCGATTCAAAGTTCATCACCACCATCCGGTGACGTTCCTGCTCGCTTTTCTCGGGGAAGCAGAGCTCAAGGTTGCGATAGGCGATCTTCGCCCTGCGCTTCATAAATCGCATGGCCAGCCGGCCGATGGCGTTCCCGAGGCGGTAGATCAGCGGGTAGGGCAGTTGGACAACCAGCCACAGCAGGCCGATACCCAGCCACAGCAGCCAATAGCGCGGATGCAGCAGCGCCGGAGAAAATTTAGGCAAATGAGTCATTTCATACCCGTATCAGTGAGCAACATCTTATATTATCGCATTTTTTTACCGGCCAGCCAAAGGCGGCGACAGCCACATCGTTTTGTTAAGTGGGGGGCGACCGGTGAGAAAAATGTAGCGTAAAATGTAGGGATGTAAATTAATAAGCTTTGCTATATCATGCCCGCCGTTTATTTCCTCATTTCTATGTCGAGCAGGTACACCATGCCAGTGTTACACAACCGCATTTCAAATGAGACGTTAAAGGCGCAAATGCTGGCTGAAACCGAGCCGCGCACGACGATCTCGTTCTATAAATATTTCACCATTGTCGATCCGCAAGCGACCCGCGATGCGCTGTGGGTTGCCTTAACCCAGTTGAAAGTCTTTGGCCGCATCTATCTGGCCCGGGAAGGGATCAACGCACAAATCAGCGTGCCGGAAAGCAACGTTGAAGCCCTGCGTGAGTTTCTCAATGGCTTCGATCCGGCGCTGGCGGGGCTGCGTTTCAATATCGCTCTCGAGGACGACGGTAAATCGTTCTGGGTGCTACGTCTGAAAGTGCGCGACCGCATCGTTGCCGACGGCATCGACGATCCCTCTTTCGACGCCTCCAACGTCGGAGACTATCTCAAGGCGGCGGAGGTCAACGCGATGCTTGACGATCCGGATGCCGTGTTTATCGATATGCGCAACCACTATGAATATGAGGTGGGCCATTTCGAAAACGCGCTGGAGATCCCAGCGGATACCTTCCGCGACCAGTTGCCGAAAGCCGTTGAAATGATGCAGGACCATAAAGACAAGAAAATTGTCATGTATTGCACCGGTGGTATTCGCTGTGAAAAAGCCAGCGCCTGGATGAAGCATAACGGCTTCAATAAGGTCTGGCACATCGAGGGTGGCATCATTGAGTACGCCCGCCGCGCCCGTGAGCAGGGGCTGCCGGTGCGTTTCATTGGCAAAAACTTTGTCTTTGATGAACGGATGGGCGAGCGGATCTCCAATGACGTTATCGCGCACTGTCATCAGTGCGGCGCGCCGTGCGACACCCATACCAACTGCCTGAATGATGGCTGCCATCTGTTGTTTATCCAGTGCCCGAGCTGTGCCGAGAAGTTTGCCGGCTGCTGTAGCGAAGCCTGCATGGAAGAGCATAAGCTGCCGGAAGAGGAGCAGCGTCAGCTGCGCGCCGGGCGTGAAAACGGCAATAAAATCTTTAATAAATCCCGTGGCCGGCTGAATACCAAACTCGGGATCCTCGATCCTGAGCCGTCAGAAAAACCATAACCAGACAAGATCGATGATCGCCAGCAGCAGCCAGAGCGCCAGGTAGATCATAAAGTGCTCGCGGACGTTATTGACCAGCAAATTAAACAGGCGACGCATAACCGCTCTCAATGACTAACGGCCTCGACAGAGGCCGTTTTTTTGCCCGACGGCAAAAGTGCCGCATTCCATTACGCGTTAAAGCGCGCCAGCGAGAAGGGCGCCAGGTTGAAGCTCGAAGCTTCGCCCTGAGCAAACTGACTGGCAATTTCCCCCAGCACCGGGGCAAACTTAAAGCCGTGCCCGCTCAGACCGGTGATGAGCAGCGTGTCTGGTCTGCCGGGTAACGTATCGATAATAAAGTCTTCATCGACGGTATTATCGTAGGTACAGGAGGCGCCGTGCAGGCAGCCGCCGATCCCGGGCAGGACGTTACGCAAAAACGGAAACGATTCGGAGCCATCGCTGGCGACAGCGCCAAACGCCACTCGCTCCTGCGGCATGGAGATCGGCTGACCGCCGTTATGCTTGCCAATCTTCAGCTCGTTATCTTCCGCCGGGAAACCGTAGTATTGATCGCCGTTGGGCAACTCGCCGGTGAAGGCCGGGAAGTGATTCTTGCTGCTGTAACGGCCATCGGCCTGGTACCAGGCGAACACCTTGCGTACCGGCTGGATGGGGAGGTCCGGAAGCAGGCGGGTGACCCAGGTCCCGGCGCTGACCAGCAGCTTTTTACCATGATATTCACCGTCGAGGGTATCGATGGTGACCCCATCTGCATGGTGATGAATAGCCGAGACCGGGCAGTTGAATAGCTGCGCGCAGCCTGCTTCCCGCGCCAGACGGATCCAGGTTTCCACAGCCAGTTCGCTGCGCAGTACGCCGGAAGCGGGTTCAAAAATCGCCCGATAGTCATCGGGGAGGCGTATCTCCGGCCAGCGCTGCATCACCGCCTGGGCATCCAGCTCTTCCACCTCAAGCTGGAACGCACGGGCGCTGGCAGCAACGTTGGCGAGGAAAGGGGAGCTGGCGGGGCCGAGGTTTATGACGCCGGTGCGTTCAAACACGGCTTCGCCACTGATCTCGGCCAGTTCATCCCACAGCTGCTGGGCGCGCAGCACCAGCGGAACATATTTTTCACCTTCGCCATAGGCGTGACGGATAAGACGGCTGCTGCCGTGATGGCTGCCTTCCTGGTGAGGAGGCTGATGGGCATCGGTCATCAGAACATTGAGTCCGGCACGACGCGCATAATAGCCAGCGGCGGCGCCGACGGAGCCGCTGCCGATAATGATAAGATCGTATTGCATGGTGAGTTCCGGGTAATTGCCTTGTTAGCAGGGTAATTAACTCCCTGTGCTTATACAAGCCCGAAAATAATTCAGGCACCCGCAGGTGCCTGTTAAGCTTATTGTTAAGTCATTCCGCGTGCCGCGTTAATGTCTGCGGTACTCGTTTTCCTGGTATTCGCCAGATTCAATTTTCGCAATGCCTGCTTCCAGGATTGAAATAAACTGACGTGCGACGTCCGTCGTTAGCCATAGCGTCTGGCCTATCTCAGCATCATGACTGTTTTCTTGAGCGGGGTTCTGGTAGTGCAGGCGCAACATCAGCGCATCGTAGCTATCAACGGTGCTGATGTCCCATCCGACGAGGGGATGGGTCTGAATGACTTCATTATTTTTTTCCATCATAACCCCTTATTCATATGTTAAAAGACAACAATTCTCGAGGTTTAATGCATGTTTTTTGAAGCAAGTTAATTATATCAGGGATCAAGAATAAACTCGAGAAATTAAATGAAAGGCAGCATGATTTTCTTGTTTTGCCGCTTTTTTGCTCAAGATAAGCGTGCAAAACGGCCATTTTAGTCGATATTAAGCAGAATAATCAGGAATATTCTGAACATGAGAAGAGGATAAAAAAGCCGGGGCGACCCGGCAAAGAAAAGCACAATGAGGGAGCAAACCAGAGTAACTGGATCCCGCCATGCTTCAGGAGAGATCGTGGACAAACCAGTCGTCCGCGCTTTCCCAGGTTTCTTGCAGGATTTCGCTTATCCGGTCTTTGTCTTCTTTCAGGCCGCCGAACACCGAGAGCTGATTGCCCGTGGCGTAGCGGACGCTCACCTGGCTGTCGATGGCCGGGAACTGTTCGGCGATACGGCGAGAGAGTTCGTTATTCAGCGCTTCCAGCGCGCCGTTGGGTAAGGCGGTCGTTTTGGCGATAGAGACTTCAATGCGCATAATTGCCCCCTGTGTTTGATACTGGTTATTTATACAGTGTGCGCCGGGAGACCGGTAGAGATCAAGGGGTGAAAGTCCCCGACCATTGAAGGACCAGCAATCCACAA